>JAPPBZ010000085.1 GCA_026702635.1 Bacteroidota bacterium | reverse complement strand
CTGCGGTTGGATAAGAAATCGGTCTGCCGTGTCCACCAGACCCTCATTTATCGCATGCTTAATCAGATCCCGTGATCCAATATGGATCTGTGCTTGCTGTACTTCCAGGGCTACCTGAGTCTCATAGCGGCGGTCCGTGAATAAATGTAGCTCGTTTTCTCGTACAAGAAGAAACCCATTCGATCCGGTAAATCCACATGCCCATCGGATATGTGGCAAATGGGTGATGAGTAGTCCCGTTGCATCTTCAGAGGTCAGGGTTTCTTGAACCCAACTGTCTTGAATTCTAGATCCGGGTTCAGAGTTATGCACGATCAATTGGTTCTAAACAGACAGGATGATTAAACGCTGGGTTGCCAATTTTTTTCGTGACTGGATAGACTTCTAAATCCAAGAGATCCTCCTGCCCAACTACCTCGCAGGCTACGTCGGGTTGTCTGAGATAGGCATCCATCAAGTCAGGATTCACGACTGCCGGCATACGATCATGGATGTATGAGATATCCCTCTGCGCGGAGCGTGTTAGGATCACACATTCATCTTCAGTATAGAGTCCCGCGAGCAGGAGTGGAAAACCATTTTTATTTCGAATACAGTATGGCTGTTTACCGCCGGGGATAGCTTGCCATTCATAGTACGCTGTGACCGGAATCACGCTGCGCCGTGTTCTGAAGGAATTCCTGAACATCGGCTTTTGCGTTACGGTTTCTGCACGTGCATTGATGACGGGACGTTTCATCTTCGCCCAAGCCGGCAACATCCCCCATCTTAAGGTGGTCCATGCTGTGTCGCTAAGCTCATCGAGCTGCAAAGTGCAAATCCTACTGCCAGGTGCAATATTGTAGGAAGGCTCGGTCCAAGAAATAGATTCGGTTCCTTGCTGAATTTCCAAAAACTCACCAACTCGTTCTACGTCAAACGATTGCACTATACGTCCACACATCGTACACTAAATGGCATCTCCCGAATACAGTAATCCACCGGAGGTCAGATATTCTACCCTGTTCATTCAGCCGTCTGAAAAACAATCAGTTGATCATTGTTACTGACTACTATGATACGATGATCAATTTTAACGATTCGGCGTGTGTCTCCACGTATCCAAAAATCCCTACTATCAGCATCCGTAAAGCCTAATTCTCCATCCCCAGCCAACATAAGTCCTCGCCCACTACTCATGCGACCTTCCTCAGCTCGATTTGAGTAATCATTACCAACAAGGAAGATATCAAGATTACCGTCATTATTGAAGTCAAAGACAAGTGCATCTCTGACGGGCGAAAACTGTGCTGACAGAGGGAGAGGCTGAGGATCAAAGATTCCTTCATCTGTGAGCTCAAAAATTACTGAAGAGCTATTTTTTGCTTTCAGCACAATGGCAGGAGGATCATATCCTGCCATAATTTCATCTGTTATTGCAGCGGCATAATCTGAGTATCTCGGGAATCGTATTCGAGTATCTGGTAGTTGAGCCACAATCTGATCCCTTGATGCAACGGGTACATCAAGTCCTTTCACATAGCTGCTGTATACAGTCTCCCAAGTCCCAGAGTCGTCAAGGTCTCCCGCATAAAGAGTTGCCGGGTATTGGGGGGAAGCTTGAGTTTGTGTATTCAGGCCTCTATTTCCGGCAATAAGATCCACATCGCCATCCATGTCCAAATCGACAGGGATCACCTGATTCCAAAATCCATCGGATTCAGCCAATCCCAGTCTATCACTGCAATCCTCCAGAATGCCAGAATCACTGATACAATAAGCTCGAATTGGCATCCAATGACCCGCTATCAGGAGTTCCATTTTATCATTACCGTATACATCTGCCCAAACTGCCGTGGTGACCATGCCAGGATATTGTAAGTTTGGTGCCCAGCTTACTGTCCGATCCTGAAAACCATCCGGTGTATTTTCTAAAAGATAGCTGCGGGGTGGCCTTCCAAATTGACCGGGAAGGTGAAGCCCTCCGACGAATAGGTCGGTATCACCATCTGAATCAATATCATAGGGAGCAACACTACTGGTGACGGTTTGCATTGGAGGCAGCAAATTCGGGGCATACACTAGACCACCAAAGCCTGTATTGATGTAAAGACGGTCCTGCCAGTACTCAGGTCTAGGGCCTGCCCCACTTGCCACATACAGATCCAGCAGCCCATCTCCTGAGAGATCCAGCAGGATCGCATCAACATCCTCATACTCTGCATGCTGCTCAAATACAGGGAGCCTCACCTCTGTGTAGGTGCGATCAACTTGCTGAAGAAACAGGGTTGCCGCCTGCCCCCTCCCGCCACCTATGAAAACAT
>JAPPBZ010000232.1 GCA_026702635.1 Bacteroidota bacterium | reverse complement strand
CGATTCCTTACCGCGCTGGATTCAACAAGCACCCCATTTATCGAGACGTCCAGTGGGCGACTTGAGTTTGCACAGGCGATCGTAGATACTTCGAATCCCCTGACTGCACGCGTCATGGTGAATCGGTTATGGCATCATGCATTCGGTAGAGGGATCGTCGAAACGGTTGACAATTTTGGAGCACAGGGAAGTCTACCGACACATCCAGAGTTATTGGACGATTTGGCGTTGCGCTTTGTGGGGTCTGGGTGGTCCATCAAATCGATCCTCCGAGAAATTCTCCTTTCCGATGCGTTTCAGCGTTCTTCAGAGCCACCTGCGGGCATCCTTGAGTTGGACCCATCTAATCTGCTTCTATCTCACTATCCTGTGCGAAGATTGGAAGCGGAAGCAATTCGTGACGGTATTTTGGCATCATCTGGGCAGTTGAACCCTACGATGTACGGACCTCCGGTACCTATTCACTTGACCGAGTTCATGAAGGGGCGCGGTCGTCCTGCTGTCAGTGGTCCACTGAATGGAGATGGTCGCCGAAGTCTTTACGTTGCGATCCGGCGCAATTTCCTCTCGCCGATGATGCTCTCCTTCGATATGCCAATTCCATTCTCCACGTTTGGCGCCCGTAATTCCAGCAATGTACCTGCGCAGTCTCTTACGATGCTCAACGACATATTCATTGCTGAACAGGCCAGACATTGGGGAGAGCTTCTGATAAAACAGCCTCATGTTGACATTAAGGAGAGGATTGAGCATATTTATCTAAAAGCATTTGCAAGGCTTCCGGAGCCGAACGAGTTGGAGGAAGCACAGTCCTTTTTTAACACTGAAGCAGAGGAACTCGGCCTGGGGCCGGAGGATACGATGTATTCCGTGGATATTTGGTCGGCATATTGCCATGTGATTTTTAATCAAAAGGAATTTATCTATCTGATCTGATGAGTGGCCCACACCGGTTAACCTGTCGAATGACACGCCGAGAAATGCTGACCATGTGCCGCAACGGCTTTGGCGGTGTAGCTCTTCTCGGGCTGATGGGAAGTTCAGCCTTTGGCAATATGGTTGCGCAGGTTGCCCCATCCGGGACGAATCCACTACATCCCAGGCCAGGGGGATTGATTCCAAAGGCACGAAGCATCATCTTCCTGTACATGGATGGAGGAGTATCCCAGGTCGACAGCTTTGACCCGAAGCCACGTCTTGCCAAGGAGAATGGCGAAAATCCGTATGACAAATTTTCAGTTGATGCCACGCAGTTCAACAGTATCGGCAAGATCTTGCAGAGCCCGTGGGATTTTCGGCGCTATGGGGAGAGTGGTATTGAGGTAAGCGATCTATTTCCCCATGTTGGCCAGTGTGTGGACGACCTTGCGGTCGTTCGATCCATGGTAGCAGACTTCCCTGAGCATACGAACGCGAATTATTTTCTTCATACGGGGATCGGAATTCAGGGACGTCCTTCAATGGGGGCCTGGATCAACTATGGACTTGGCAGCGAAAATCAGGATCTACCGGGATATGTGGTCCTTGATGGTGGGTTGATTCCACCCGGAGGACTGGATAATTTCAACAGCGGGTTTCTGCCTGCCGCGTACCAGGGATCGATTTTCAGGGCTGGTGACATGCCGCTCCCGAATATTGAGCCGCAGGAACCGACATCCGATCTGCAACGCAGAAAGCTGAACCTCATGAGTCGAACCGACAAGCATTTGCTTGGCCGAATCGGTCATGCAGATCATGTAGAGTCGGCAATCACAAATTATGAGCTAGCCTACCGGATGCAGGCTTCGGTTCCCGAGTTGACGGATCTCTCCGGTGAAACGGAGGCGACGAAAAAGCTGTACGGGATGGATTCGCCTGATCCCAATACACGTATGTATGCCACTGAATGCCTCCTTGCGAGGCGCTTGGTCGAGCGTGGAGTTCGGTTCATTGAACTCACCTGCCCCAATGTCGCTGCGGATCGATGGGATCAGCATTCAAACCTCAAGGAGGGGCATGAGCTGAATGCTCACGCGGTAGATCAGCCCATCGCGGGCTTAATCAGAGATCTGAAAGGTCGCGGCCTGTTTGAAGATACACTTGTCATCTGGGCAGGAGAATTTGGGCGGACACCTTTCGCACAGGGTACGAACGGGCGAGATCATAACCCATCGGCATTCAGCATCTGGCTTGCTGGAGCGGGAATCAAAGGAGGTACAGTATATGGAGCGACAGACGAGTATGGTTATCGGGTGATTGATAAGAAAACCACCATCCATGATCTGCATGCCACAATGCTGTATCTATTGGGCCTGGAACATGAACATTTGAC
>JAPPBZ010000251.1 GCA_026702635.1 Bacteroidota bacterium | reverse complement strand
AGCTGCTTCTCCTGCGTGGGGCTGACTTGGCCCTTCGGGTACAGCACGGCAACCCGCAAGTTCGGGAGGTTGCCAAAACCATCCGCTACTGCGCTTCCTGTATCTCCCGAGGTGGCGACCAGAATCGTCAGAGGCTCATCTTTGACCAAATGGTTCATGAGCCGGGACATCGTACGTGCACCAAAATCCTTAAATGACAAGGTCGGGCCATGAAAGAGTTCCAGGACCCATGTATTCCCAACCTTGACCAAGGGGACCGGGAAATTAAGTGCCTGCCTGAGTATGGATGCGAGGACCGTCTCGGGAATTTCACTAGCCAGCCATGGCGTGAGGATCCGCATGGACATTCCAGAAAAATCCGTGGCAGTCTTCCAGGCTTGCGTGTCTATCTCTGGTAGTTTTTCTGGAACATAGAGCCCACCATCCGGCGCCAAGCCTTGTAATAATGCCGTCGGAAAATCAACGGGCTGCACATTCTCACGCGTACTCACATACCACATGAGTTATGTACATTCTCGAACGCCATGCATATCTGCCTGCGTGACGATCCCATTCGCTTCCTCCCCAGCCGCCTCAACCATCGCACTGCATATCTCTGATGCCGACTTCGCATCATTTACAATCGCAAACATCGCCGGTCCTGATCCTGTTAATGCCACTGCACATGCACCGGCATCCATTGCTGCTTCACGTACGGCAGCATAGCAGGGTAAGAGGCTTGCCCGTGCGGGCTCTACAATGCGATCTCGCATCATATAAGGAGCAAGTGTATCCCAATCTCCTGCCATTAATGAATGCAGTACAAACGCCAAATCACTGGCATTATGTACGGCTTCAAGTCTCGGGACAACACTAGGCAGAATCGTTCTTGCATCGGTGGTAAGAATCGTTCTTTTGGGTAATACAACCACCAGGTGCATCGGTCTTGTCAGTTCAATTCGACGATAATCAAGGGGGCTGACCGGAGAGGTAAGGATGAGGCCTCCCAAAAGAGACGGTAATGCATTATCACCATGAAGTGCGCCTCCACTGGCCAATCGCTCGGCTTCTAAAACTTCGAAAGCCAGTTCCTCCTTGGTGAATGGTTTGCCTAGAAGGAGATTCGCGGCCCATGCACCCGCTGAAGCACTCGCAGCAGAGCCACCGATTCCTGAGCCAATCGGGATGCCTTTCTCGATGTGTAAGTGAAGCCCCCTCTTATCCCCGGCCTTTGTCATAACAAGATGGGCTGCACGTCCTGCCGTATTATTTCTGGCTTCCAGCGGAATGGGAGCCGACGAGGCGACGGTAATTCCGGGCTTTGAGGAAAACCGTGCTTCAATAATGTCTCCAATTCCTCTGAGGCATAACCCTAATGTATCGAAACCCGGTCCCAGGTTGGACAATGAGGCGGAACCAAAAACGCGAACGGTATGATTGTCTGAGTTACTCAAGTTTCAAGTATGGTATTGGTTTTATACGGATCAAAAGCAGAAACCTAGGATCAGTCTGCAGAACGTTTATCACGATTTAGAGGGCGTATTTTGCTTTCAACTGCTTTACAATTTTCAATGTGTTTATGGGCACTGCTTCCTCTTCTGAGGCCAACCGGCGCAAGTCGTCCGGGGTGTCTACATCGTACCATTTTGGCAGTTGAACGACGTTCGCCCCCGATTGATACGCCCGGGTTAAGGTTAACTCAAAAACATCTGGTCGGCTGTAAATCATATCGTCAAACAGGCCGTCAATAAATGGATTCATTCCCAAAAGATAATATCCTCCGTCTTCTGTGGGCCCGATGCATATACTTGACGAATCCGATAATGCACGAAACGCATCTTGGATGAAAGCATCCGGTAACGTAGGATGGTCGGTCCCAATAATGACCATCTGCCGATACCCTGCCGCGGTCGTCTCCTGAAAAGCATGGCGCATACGTTCGCCCAGTCCCTTCCCGCATTGTTGTCTGATCACCGCCCCATAAACGGGAATATCGGGAGGGATGCCATCCGACATATACAGGCGCACCGCCACATTGAGTGATGCGTACTGCTTCAGGCTGTCCATCAGAAACATCCGATATAAATCTGTTGCCTCTTGTGCGGAGATGAGTTTTGTCAGCCTGGACTTCACTTGGCCGGACTTGAGAGAACGGGCAAAGACAATCAGCGCCCTACCCTTCATGTTGCCTCTGCGCTTGCATTCTTTTGACAACCTTATGGATGCAGGCTACCGTCCTCTTGATATCCTCTTCTCCCGTTAAACGACCAAGTGAAAGCCGTAGTGATTTTCTGTCGGTGGACCCGGGGATTCCCAACCCAAGTAAAACGTGACTCGGGG
>JAPPBZ010000071.1 GCA_026702635.1 Bacteroidota bacterium | reverse complement strand
CAAACGCATGGACAATGCCCATCAAGACCCGCATTGACATGCTCTCAACGGGAATCAAAACCCCCGTGGGCATCAAGCTCATGGGACCGGACTTGACGGTACTTTCGGACCTCAGCCAACAGGTTGCTGCCGTGGTGCAGACGATTCCTGGTACGTTGAGTGCATTCCCGGACAAAGCTGTTGGAGGCAACTTTCTCGATTATAGGATCAACCGTGAAGAGGCTGCTCGATACGGGCTCACCGTGGGCGACGTACAGGACGTGATCATGTCGGCCATCGGAGGGATGAACATTACGCAGACCGTTGAGGGTCTGGAGCGGTACCCAGTCAACGTTCGCTACAGCCGGGAACTGCGCGACAATTTGCCAGCACTGAATCGGGTTCTGATTCCAACACCCACGGGTGCCCAGATTCCGCTTAGTTATGTGGCTGATTTCAGTATTGTTAAGGGGCCACCGGTGATCAAGAGTGAGAACGCGCGTAAGACATCCTGGGTTTACGTAGACATTCGTGATACTGACGTGGGTACGTATGTGAACCATGCCCGTACGGCCATCAATGAGCAGATAACTTTCCCTGAAGGATACAGCATTGTTTGGAGTGGTCAATATGAGTATATCGAACGTGCACGGCAGCGCCTTCAATTGGTCGTTCCCATCACCCTGCTCGTCATCTTTGTGCTGCTTTACCTGACCTTTAGAAATGTCACTGCAAGTCTGATCGTGATGCCGTCCTTACCGTTTTCGGTCGTTGGCGGAATCTGGTTACTTTACGCACTGGACTACCATCTCAGTGTTGCAGTTGGGGTAGGCTTTATCGCCCTTGCGGGTGTCGCCGCTGAAACGGGAGTGGTTATGCTGATCTACCTGAATCAGGCCTACGGGGAAAGGCTGTCGCAGGGAAAAATGAATTCGCTGAAGGATCTCTACAATGCCATCATTGCAGGTGCCGTTGATCGTGTACGGCCCAAGATGATGACTGTCATTACCATCATGGCCGGACTGTTACCCATCCTGTGGGGCACTGGCACAGGTTCAGAAATGATGAAGCGTATTGTGGCCCCAATGGTAGGAGGAATGATTTCTTCGACAATTCTGACACTCATCGTTATCCCGGTAATCTACTACCTGTGGAAAAGCCACTCGTTACGGCGACAAGCAAAGACGGACTCACTGATGAGAGCCTGAGAGATTGATTACATGTCTTGTCATCGACAGACTCGATTACCTCCCTGAGGGCGTCGATTCCGAGAATAATTCAGTCACGAATCTGAGGAGCTGACCCCTCCTATACCGCCCACCCGTCACGATACTCACGGGTCATGAACTCATGCGTAACATTGTCACTGAGCACTTTCATGTTCTCGGCATCCCAGGTAATCTGCTCCCCGGTACGCAGCGCAATGGTTGCCAAACAGGTCGCTTCGGCGAGGTCTGCAATGTTTATAAAGCTCCCCCGGCTTTGCTTGCCCTCCCGTATTGCGTCCATATACTCATCCACAGAATTTTTCACCTCCTCTGCAGACCTGCTCGCTGGCAAGGATCCCTGCAGGGCAGTCATTCTGCTTTCGGGCAGAAGTCGAAAATTGGTCCCAAGAAAATTCCCGAGGATCGTCCCATATTCTCCCACGTACAGTACTCCCTGATTGGGGAGCCGCTCACCGGATGCTAATAATCCCTTAGCTACGCGTGGCTTCATACCACCGTCATACCAGAAAATATCCAAGTCCTGATGCTCAAAATGCACTGTGCTTGCCGTCGGAAACGCGACTTCCGAACGACGCCACTGACTTTGATTCCCCACAATGGTTGCCCCAGTGGCAGCATTGGACTCCACACGAACCACTGGGCCTGGATTCAACATCCGGTAGGTCCTCCATAAACTGTATTGTCCCATATCCCCCAGGCAACCACTGCCAAATTCAAACCATCCCCGGAACAGTGCATGGGTATAATCAATGTGGTAGGGACGATCAGGCACACATCCCAGCCATAGGTCCCAATTCATACCATCGGGGACGGCCATCTCCTCTTTGGGATTTTCGATCCATCCTTGAGGCCATATAGGGCGATTCGACCAATTATGCACCTCTTTCACCTTCCCGATCACTCCCTGATCCAGCCATTCCCATAACTGATAAAGCGCCGGATCATTGTTCCATGCCATAAGATGGGTGGTCACACCAGTTTCTTTGGCATTTCGAACGGTGTGATGCACTTCATGCAGCGTATTGGCGAGTACCTTATGGGAAATCACCGCCTTGCCTGCCTTCATTCCCGCAATATTCACCACCCCATGAAGATGCTCAGGTGTCATGTCAATGATGGCATCAATGCCCTCAGATTCAGCCAACATCTCTCTGTAATCCGCATAAAGCTTTAGACCTTCCCAATCACCCTGCCCACGCTCGTTCGCATAATACCCCTCAATCATCTCCTTCGCGGCCATAAGCCCGGCCCGAATGCCGGTTTCAGATCCCCAGTTGGGATTACCAAGAAATTCACGTATTGAATTGCGGAGGCCATGCGGGCTCCAGTCGCGATAATCCTCCGAGTCTGTATTGGGATCACAGATTGCAACCAAATTGAGATCTTCCCTCGGCAACCAATCGCCCATCAGTTGGCGTAAGGCCTGGGTTCCGCAGCCGATCAGTGCGACGTTGACGCGGTCGCTGGGAGCAGTGCGGCCCGGTCCGCCAAAAACTTGCCGGGGAAGTATCGCAGCAACGGATGCAGCCCCGGTAGTGGTTGCGATAAATTCGCGTCGGTTGAAATTTTTTATCTGTGACATGATCGTCTAGAGTTGTTGAATAGCTGTCCTATAAGTTAGCACAATTGATTGGCTTTTGCACGATCAATCACCTTGTAACCCGATCATTACTGTAACTAGAATTCAAACCAGATACAGAGCACGCTGCTGCAATCATCCATTCAGGCAAATCCTGTTCATTTCTATCGGGCAGGATACCTGTCTGGTGCAATGAATGCCCTATATTTCAGGTTCTCGTGAACCACGACTAGAGACCTGCAGCATGGCACTTCGATTCCGCAATTTCCTGATCCCGTCCGTCCTCCTCGTCTGCTTTGGTCATTACCAGGGCATGACCCAGGAGGTGACGTACCAAGAGCAATTCCGACCGCAATTTCATTTCTCACCCGCTGTCAACTGGATGAATGATCCAAACGGGATGGTGTATTATGATGGAGAGTACCACCTTTTTTACCAGCACAACCCCGAAGGAATTCAATGGGGACACATGAGTTGGGGACATGCAATCAGCACAGATTTGGTTCACTGGACGCACCTGCCACTTGCACTCCCGGAGACGGATAGCACGATGGTATTTTCTGGAAGTGCCGTGGTAGACTGGCAGAATACATCCGGCTTCTCGACCTCCGAAAAACCTCCCTTGGTCGCCATCTATACCGCACATTATCCTACTCAAAGAAAGCAGGCGCAATATCTCGCTTATAGCAATGACCGCGGGCGTACATGGATACCCTACGAGAACAACCCCGTGCTTGATATTGGAATGGCAGATTTCAGGGATCCAAAGGTGTTCTGGTATGCCCCCGAGGAAAAATGGGTCATGGTTATCGCGTTATCCCTTGAGCGAAAACTACATTTCTATGAATCCAAGGACCTAAAGGAATGGGATTTTTTAAGTTCCTTCGGACCTACCGGCAACGCAGACGGGATCTGGGAATGTCCCGATCTGTTTGAGCTGGATATAGAGAATGAGTCGGGCGTGTCGCGCTGGGTACTTGAGGTGGATCAGGGAAGTGAGGCGATTGCGGGAGGATCCGGTGGCCAATACTTCGTGGGAGACTTTGATGGGACGACCTTCACACCGGAGCATTCGGACATACGCTGGGTGGACTACGGCAAAGATTTCTATGCTGCTGTGTCCTGGTCAGATGTACCGGCAGACGACGGACGGAGGATCTGGCTAGGATGGATGAACAACTGGTTGTACGCAAACGACATTCCGACCTACCCATGGCGAAGTGCGCAAAGCATTCCACGTACATTAACCTTGCGGCGCATCGACGATGAACTACGCCTAGTCCAGCGTCCTGTGCAAGAGCTACAAACCTTACGTCAGGATCATTTGCGACTTGAAGATCAGGTTCTCAACGGCATAATGGATCTTGGGGAAGCGTTTGCCGGGAAGTCGATGGAACTCCTAGTTGAATTCGAGATCGGAGATAGTGACGAGGTTGGCCTTCGTGTTCACGCTTCAGATGATGAGGCAACCATAGTCAGCCTTAACTTCCTGCGCGGAACGATTTCTGTGAATCGCCGCGAGTCGGGGAATATAGATTTTCACCCGACCTTTGCGGGACACTATCATGGCCCTGTCCTTGGATTTAAAACCCGGGTTCAACTGCATATTTTTGTAGACTGGTCTTCCATTGAAGTATTTGCAGAGAATGGGACCATTGTTTTTACCAATCAGATTTTCCCCGCAATGGAGAGCAACCGTCTGGAGCTCTACGCAAAAGGAGGCCCGGCGCGTTTGATATCACTTGATGTCTGGAAACTGGACTCAATCTGGGAGTAGCCTTGATGCCCCAAGAACGTGTTTACCAGCTGATTCAATAGATATAGGAATTAGAGAACAGTCAGATTCCGCTCCAGAATGGAGACGTGAGCCGTCAATCTCCCGCTTGAGCCTGTGGCCTCTACCTCATTGGCGATAAAATCATCACTACTCAACGTTCGGCATCGAGGCGATCCGTGCGCCACTACTGGGCATGACGAGTCGGCTTTCGTCGAACGGCTGAGTATATGAGTGTTCACTGGAGGCTGCTTCATAGTATTTGTCCCCCTTGACTCCCCCTGAAAACCCGTATCCTTCAAACTGGGATGGAACCGTCAACCCGTCAACGGTCACGTAGCCTTTATAATACAAGAGGGTTTCCGACATATTCTCATCAATTGCCGGCCGACCCCGTCCAAACGTGGATCGATACCGAAGAGCATTGACCACATACGTCTCGGGATGAATGTAGAGCGTGTAATGATCTCCTGGAGCGTCCCCTACTGCATCATCGAATGTTGCACGCACGAGATGATGCTCTACACTGTCCAAGAGCGCCGGAGCCAGTACTTCATAACGAATCCCAGGGTCGGCAAGGATAAAGGGGATGGACTGAAAATAATAGCCGGTGGTGGCCATGAAACGGGGATTCGTCTCCAGTGAATCTGGGTAAACCCATGCATCGGTGCCATCCCACACCATTTGGGCTCCATCTGGTGCTGGCTCGCCTCCCATAGACAGGACATCGTGATACACCTGGCGGGTCCGGTTGTGAGCAACCATTTTCGATTCAAGTCCACCTCCAAATCCCCAGACATAGCTGCTTGTCTCGGCGTTGTGCCAGGCATCTAATCCCCCATGCGCCTCTATCGCACGCAGCAGCATCTGTCCCCCTTCCGTCGCCATAAGACGCGCCTCTGTTTCTTCCGTCAATGGATTGTCTTCCAGCCCATCCGTCATAGACGAATCCGTTTCTGGATTGCTACAGCCAAGGATTAGCGTCAAGGCGAAGAGAACCGTACTGAATATCCGCATCAATTTGGGGGGTTATATGGTTGGAGTTGAAAATATAGGAAATTCCATCGATCATCCACCATTTCTCGTAATGTCAGATTCATTCCTACGTGTTGCCTCGATTCAGATGTGTTCCGGTCAAGATATTCATGCCAATCTGAAACAGGCAAAGTATCTCATTGAAGACGCCGCCGAACAGAATGCACAACTTGTGGCCCTTCCCGAAAATTTTTCGTACCTGGACCGGGAGGGCAAAAAGATTGATGCGGTTGAGAATCTTGAAAACGGACCTGCCGTGCAATTACTACGGGAATTGGCCGACTCAAACTCCATCTACATAGTGGGAGGTACGGTTCCGCTTCTGGCCAATGAGCGTGTCACCAATACCTGCCTGGTATTTGGGCCGGATGGTCAGATTATTACGCGTTACGACAAGATTCATCTCTTTGACATCCAATTGGATGAAGCGCACACATTCATAGAATCTCGTTATATCGAAGCAGGAAAAACTCCTGTCACGTTTGAAGCGCTGGGAGCGACCATGGGGCTCAGTATCTGCTATGACCTGCGCTTCCCTGAACTCTATCGGATCCTGACAGACCGTGGTGCACGAGTTCTCTTCGTACCCTCCGCATTCACGTGGCGCACCGGTTCCTATCACTGGCTGGCCCTGTTGCGGGCCCGTGCAATTGAAAATCTCGCCTATGTTGTTGCACCCGCCCAATTTGGTCGCCATAACGCAGAACGTGAAAGCTTTGGACATTCCGTGATCATTGACCCGTGGGGACAGATTCTTGCACAGGCGCCCGACCGGGCATGCACTATCACCAGCGAACTCAACTTCGCCTACCAGGATCAAATTCGTGACCGCCTTCCCTGCTTAAATCACAGACGCATTTGATTGTGACCCAGTTCTGCCAAGGTGGCTTCAAACCAAATTACGAGGCGTATCAATGGAGCTGGATCAAAGCTATCCGGATTGCTCCCATTCTGGGATCATCCCTCATTTCGTTCCTGCCAGTACGGCTGAACTCCAATTGGTGCTGCGTCAGAATATCCACAACCTCTCCATTCATGCCCGCTGCAAGATCCCTCACCTCTGGATCATCATAGCGCTGCATCTGAATTGGCATATTCAAAAGAGCGGTAAAACGCTCGAAGAAATCGAAGACGATTTCCGCCTTTGGGACACCGACCAAAATGTGGTCCGGTACCGAATACTCGAATACGAGGCAGCCACCGGAGGTCTGAAGTGAGGTCAACGTGTGTCGGTAAACTTCCTTAGGAATGTAATACGAAATTCCTTCCGATACGAGTAACGTAGGTGCATCCGAATCCCAGCCCGCATTGCTCAATATCTCGGTTAGAGATGGAATATCCGCCAAATTAGCCGTCAAAAACGACACGTCAGGGCCGCCGATTTTTTGGTTGATCTCTTCCTTGAGTGACATATTTGCCATATCCACATCGAAAAAATGCGCCTTTGGATAACTTTCTGCGAGATCGATGGGCAATGGATCCAATCCACCCCCTAAGTGGATGATCTGCGCGGTAGGGTTCTCATCCAGGTACTTGCGGCAGCACTGTGCTACACCGTACTTTCTGTTGAGAATTTCCATAGTGATCTCATCATGGATATCCTCAAACTGCGCCCTAATCGGATCAGCAGCCGATAAATCAACGCTACTCAATAGAGTGCGTGCTGCGGCACCGCGATAAATTTCCTGATTTGCGAATGACAACACAAATGCAGAGGTGGCAGGAACTTCAAACATGTATTTACTCAAATTGACTGGTGGAGTGTAAAATGGTCGGACCCTCAAACGCATCCATTCCTAAAAGGCTTCTATTCTACGCCAGCGTGAGCCTTGGTAATCTTGATTATAGCATCTCGCTCGAAGGCCTAATGGCATTGGGCCAACCGAATTTTCGCCGAAAAATACTATATTCAACTTCGCTAAAAAAATAATTGAACCATGCCTTACATCCTCCGCGCATTTTTTGCGCTTGCACTTCTGATTACATTCCCCGTTTCAGCGCAAGACAACTTGGTCAGCGAGACCGATTTCTCCGCTCTGAAACTTCGTAATGTTGGCCCTGCATTTACTTCCGGCCGCATTGCTGACATTGCGATGCATCCTGAAGATGATAACGTGTGGTACGTTGCCGTAGGCAGTGGAGGAGTATGGAAAACGATCAATGCCGGAACCACTTGGGAGTCGCTCTTTGACGGTCAGGGGTCCTATTCAATTGGGGCGATAACCCTTGATTCGAGAAACCCACATACTGTTTGGGTGGGAACAGGTGAAAATGTCGGCGGACGGCATGTGGGCTACGGCGATGGCATCTACCGTAGCGATGACGGAGGGAATACCTGGAATAATATGGGCCTGAAGGAATCGAGGCATATCTCCCGGATCATTGTGCATCCCGATAATAGCGATGTGATCTGGGTGGCTGCACAGGGTCCACTCTGGAACAGTGGTGGTGAGCGTGGACTCTATATGAGTACTGATGGTGGTGAGTCATGGGAACGCACACTCGGGGACGATGAATGGGTTGGGGTTACGGATTTAGTCATTGATCCGCGGGATCCCGCGGTTCTCTATGCCGCTACCTGGCAAAGACACAGGAATGTAGCCGCCTATATGGGAGGGGGGCCCGGCAGCGGACTCCACAGAAGCACGGATGGTGGGCAAACCTGGACCCCGCTGACCAATGGTATCCCAAAGTCGAACCTAGGCAAGATCGGACTCGCGATTTCGCCGCAGAATCCCGACATCGTCTATGCAGCCATCGAACTCGACTTGACGACGGGTGGCATTTTCATGTCTGCCGATCGGGGGACCTCTTGGGAGAAGATGTCTGATGCGGTGGCTGGCGCAACCGGCCCACACTATTACCAGGAGCTCTATGCCTCTCCGCACAAAGAGGGAACGATATACCTCATGGATGTGCGCGTTCAGGTTTCCCACGATCATGGTCGTACCATTTCGCTCCTGGAGAACACGACAGATAAACATGTGGATAACCATGCGATGGGATTCCGGATGGATGACCCTGACTACATTCTCATGGGAACAGATGGAGGGCTTTTTGAAACGTTCGATGGCACGGAGACCTGGCATTTTATCGCGAATCTGCCGGTTACTCAATACTACAAGGTGGCGGTTGATGATCAGGAACCCTTTTATCGCATCTTTGGCGGGACACAGGACAATGGCTCTCACGGTGGCCCTTCCCAAACCGATAACCAGCACGGCATCCGCAATGCTGACTGGTTCAAAACCCTTGGAGGAGACGGACATCAATCTGCGACTGAGCCCGGGAATCCCGACATCATGTACGCGCAATCACAGCAAGGACGATTGCACCGTGTAGATCTCCTCACCGGAGAACAGACCTTAATTCAGCCGCAGGCTGGTCTCGGTGAAAAACACGAAAGATATAACTGGGATGCCCCTATTCTAGTAAGCCCACACGAGCCCACCACCATCTATTTTGGATCCTATCGTGTCTGGAAATCAACGGACCGAGGAGACAGCTGGGTGGCAATTTCTGGAGATTTAACTCGCGATCAGGAGCGGCTTGCCCTTCCGATTATGGGGCATGTCCAGAGCTATGATAATCCCTGGGATCTAAATGCCATGTCGGTCTATAACACAATCACATCGCTGGCCGAGTCTCCCCTTGAAGCAGGGCTCCTGTATGTAGGTACCGACGACGGCCTGATTCAGATTACCGAGGATGACGGCCAGAATTGGCGAAGCGTAGAGGTTGGCAGCATTGATGGAATTCCATCCACCGCGTTTGTCAATCACGTGTATGCCGACCTGCACGATGCCGATGTTGTCTATGCAGCTCTTGACGACCACAAGTTTGGGGATCTCTCTCCCTATCTGATCAAGAGCAGTGATCGTGGCCGCTCCTGGACATCCATTGCAGAGGACTTGCCGGACCGAACCCTGATTTGGCGGATCGTACAGGATCACGTAAACCCGAACCTGCTCTTTACTGCAACGGAATTTGGAATTTACTTTACCATTGACGGGGGAGACCAATGGATTAAGCTTGCTTCCGACGCGAATATTTCATTCCGCGACCTCGTGATCCAGCAGCGGGAAAATGATCTTGTTGGTGCATCCTTTGGACGCGGATTCTTTGTACTTGACGACTACACTCCGCTTCGCGAAATCAGCACAGAGCTTCTTTCTCAGGATGCTCATCTATTCTCACCGCGTACAACTAGACTGTATGTTGAGCGTGACGTCGCGGGAGGATCACAGGGAACCAACTACTACGCCGCTCCCAATCCGCCCTATGGTGCAACGTTCACGTATTACCTCCGTGAAGGATCAAAGACGCTTCGGCAGATTCGTCGGGAAAGAGAAAAGGAGATTGATGCTGGCGAAGATGTTCCGTTTCCTGGATGGGATGCACTTGAAGCGGAGGAAAATGAGGTTCCCGACAAGGTTTATGTAGTAATCAGAGATGCAGCGGACCAAGTGGCTGGCCGTGTCTCAGGTAGTACCTCCAAAGGGATGCACCGTGTAACCTGGAACCTGAGATATCCTTCTTCTGCTGTTGTCACCCCAGGGAATACAGGGAATAATTCAAGCCAGTACCTTGCTACCCCCGGCACCTATTCTGCGACGCTGGTACGAGTCAGTGATGGCGTGGAATCCGTACTGTCCGGCCCAGTTACTCTTGAGATCGTTCCGCTTCGTGAACCTGCCCTTGCGGGAAAAACCCCCGATGAAATCAACACATATCGAACAAGAGCCGCCTCACTCATGCAGCGCGCCAGTCTGCTCTCGGGATCTGTCTCAGAGAACCTCGAATTACTTGAAGCAATGGAAGCAGCACATCTGCGCGCCCCGAATCCCTCGTCTGATTTAACCGTAGAGTTGCATTCCGCCCGATCCGCACTCCTTGAAATCAATTTCAACCTCAGTGGCTATGAGTCGAAAGAGGGCCCGGGTGAGCGGGATGCTCCTACGGTCATGTCAAGATTGTTTGTCGGACAAAGCGGGCTCCGAAATACCTACGGACCGACGGGACTGCACGAGCGATCACTGGACGCAGGGGAGGCGCAACTGGGGGAACTGGAATCCGCACTGGCCTCCTTCGTGGAAACCGTACTGCCCGCTGTGACCAGTGCTCTGGAAGCAACCGGTGCACCTCCCATCAGAGAGTAGGAGGCTATTCTCCAGGAACGGCGATGAGTTCAAAGGTGATCACGAGCTCATCGCCGGTCCTGAACTGGCCAAACATCATAGACGGTGGCTTGAGACCGTAATCGGTCATCAGCATCGTGTGCGTTCCCGTGAAATGGACGCTCCCGTCTTCCTGACTGACTCCTTCCACGGGAATCAGGATCTCTTGGGTTGTTGCCGCAATGGTCAGATTTCCTGCCGCGTTGAGCGTGAATGTACCGTCATCTGACGCAGCAAAATCTGACACGGATGCAAGCTCATATACAATCTCTGGATGCTCGTTAGCTTTGAGCGCCCCATACATACCCCGATCCATAATCGGGCTTTTTCTGCTTTTCATCATCTTTGACGGCACAACCAGCTGCACGGACACCACACTGCCCTCTTCATCCATACTTAAGGTACCATCAATCTGCGTTGCATAAACACGCCATTCTGGTGTCGAATTTGACGTTCCATCCACGTATAAATTGCTCTCGGAAGCTATCGTGTATTCCGTTGTCTGTGCATATACCGGTGCAACCAGTACTAGAGCAAGCACAAGTACATAGGCTAAAAGTCTCAAATTCAAAGAAGGCATGATCTGTCAACGATTTGGTGATATCAATTTTAGGCTAATGAGGGCAGAATTGTTTCAAATTATATGTTGACGCTTACCTGATTCATCTGTTTCGGGAGGTTTCACGTCCATGAATTGGCCCCGCAATGCTCGCTTGATGGTAGCTAATCAAGCACGATAGAGCATGACGAGTGTATGAATGGCCCATCCCATCTCAGATACATCCTAGAATACATCTGATCTCTTATGGGATCGCTATCTTATGTTTCGTATCCTGTTTTCGGGAATTTCTCGGAAAATCTAGCTGATGGGGATCGAACGAACCGCAGATGATTCTCCTATATGCCCTCTCGTAAATCAATATTTCCCCCGATGATGGAAGGCAACGTGAAATTCAGTATCAGATTCCCCGACTGATCATGCTCAACCAAGCCGAACATCTACGATATTCACGGCAAATCTCTCTAAATGAGCTAGGAGTTTCTGGGCAACAAAAACTCAAAGAATCTTCCGTGGCCATTGTCGGAGCAGGTGGGCTTGGATCCCCCCTTGCCTTCTACCTCACCGCTGCAGGCGTAGGGCACCTCGGGATTATTGACTTTGATATCGTAGATGCGAGCAATCTCCATCGACAAATACTGCATACCGATGAATTTATTGGAGTAGCAAAACTTGAGTCGGCTCTTGTCGCCCTAGAAGCCCGGAATCCTTATGTCAAAATCACCCGGCATGATGTGCGCTTGCAACGAGATAATGCCATGGAAATTCTTGGCAACTATGATGTCGTTGCCGACTGTTCAGATAACTTTGCAACACGCTACCTTGTCAATGACGCTTCTGTACTTCTTGGCATTCCTAATGTTTATGGAAGTGTGTATCAGTTTGAAGGACAGATCACCGTTTTCGGGGATACAGATGGCCCATGTTACCGCTGTCTGCACCCCGCTGCGCCCCCTGCGGGCCTGATCCCGAGTTGCGCCGAAAGTGGTGTCCTGGGAGTCTTACCCGGTATCATCGGCACTCTGCAAGCCAGTGAGGTATTGAAATTGCTGCTTGGCCTGGGTCAATCACTGATCGGCCGAATGATCCTGATCAATACATTAGCTGCAGACTGGCAAACTCTTGCAGTCCCAAAGAAATCTGACTGCCCCCTCTGCGGCGAATCTCCTACAATCGATGCGCTTATGGATTATGAGGAGTTATGCCCCTCAATACCAAGTATTCAAGCAAGAGAATTGAAACTGCTCAAGCAACACGACCTCCCCTTCTTCCTCCTTGACGTTCGGGAAATACACGAAGCGTCCGTCATGACTATGGATGCAAACCTGCAAATTCCGCTGGATGAATTATCTGGTCGATTATCAGAAATTACTGCAGATTTCAATGACCGTGTGATCGTACACTGTCAAGCAGGTGTTCGCTCCAAGCATGCAGTACAATTGCTGCAGAGTGCAGGATATACTCGAGCAGCGAGCCTGGATGGTGGCATCCTAGCCTGGCTGGAGCAGAAAGATGAGGATCCGTAACCGCTATGCCGCTATGAGCATGATCGAATGAGTCTGCAGGAGATTGACGGATCCTTGATGCCTAAGCCGTATCGCACTCTCTGCAACCTCACTGAAGATCCTTCTGCACCAAAAAAGAGCCAATCGCCAAAATATCCATACGGGTATTATTGAAACAGTTCACTGCATCTTGAGGAGTGCATACGATGGGTTCTCCTCGAACATTAAAGCTGGTATTGATGAGGACAGGGCATCCCGTCTTGACTTCAAATTCCTGCATTAACCGGTAGAATAGGGGGTGATCCTGACTGCGCACTGTTTGAACACGGGCAGAACCATCTACATGGGTCACCGCTGCAATGGGCGACTCTATATTCTGCTGCCTGTCAAGACCATTACCCTCTATGTGGGCCCCCTTGACCTGCGCGGTCAAAAGCATATACGGGCTTTCATTTTCGAGATCGAACCATTCATGGCATTTTTCTGCCAGCACTGCCGGTGCAAATGGTCGAAAACTCTCCCTGAACTTAATGGATTGATTCACATGTTGTTGCATCGCCAGGTTCCGGGGATCTGCCAAAATACTGCGGCTTCCCAATGCACGCGGACCATATTCCATTCGTCCCTGAAACCAGCCGATCACTTTCTGACCTACCAATAATTCAGCGACCCGCCTACATAAAGCATCGTCATCCAGCTCCTCATACAGGAGTGAAGCGCGATCCAGTACCGTACGGATCTCGTCCGTTGTGTGTGAGGACCCCAATGTGGCACCCTTCATTGTATCGCGACTGCCCACCTCGCGGGGAGATCGCATATATTGATGCCATGCCATCAACGCTGCACCGAGTGCGCCGCCCGCATCCCCGGAAGCAGGCTGGATCCATATTTTTTCAAAGAGACCTGATTCCAAAATTTTCCCGTTCGCCACACAATTCAAAGCAACTCCACCCGCCATACAGAGCTTCCGGTCACCTGAAACCTTGCCTGCCTGCCGAGCCATTCGCAGAACCGCGCGCTCGGTCACAACCTGGATAGAACGGGCAAGATCAATTTCTTTGCGAGTAATTGAAGATTCAGGAGTTCGGGCAGGACCATCAAAGAGGCGCTCAAATTCGCGAGAGTACATCCGCAGTCCCCATGGAAAAGCAAAATACCGAAGATTCAGTCGGTAGGAGCCATCTTCTTTCAGGTCAATTAACTCGTCCAGAATCGTTTGTACATACTTTGGCTCTCCATACGGTGCCAACCCCATCAGTTTATATTCCCCGGAATTCACCCGAAAACCGCAATACCCCGTGAACGTGCTGTAGAGCAGCCCCAGCGAATGGGGGAAATAAATTTCTTTTTCGAGTACTAGGCGGGACTGATGACCAACTCCGATTGAGGTCGTTGCCCATTCCCCTACTCCATCCGTTGTCAGGATTGCTGCCCGATCAAATGGGGATGGAAAAAAGGCACTCGCGGCATGGCTTTCATGGTGCTCACAGAATAGCAGCTTCCCACGAAAGCCGATCTCTTTACGAAGAATTTCCGGGATCCATAGACTTCGCTTCAGCCACACTGGCATGGCCTTCAGAAAGGACGGAATTCCCCGAGGAACACTCGCCAGATACGTCTCCAGGATCCTTTCGAATTTCTGAAACGGCTTATCGTAGTATGCAACCGCGCTAAGTTCTTCCGCTTTGATTCCCGCATAACTAAGACACCAGTTAATCGCATTCACGGGCAGTGACGCATCATGCTTGATCCGTGTGAAGCGCTCTTCCTGAGCAGCCGCAAGGATTTCCCCGTCCCCTAGTAAACAGGCAGCTGCATCATGATACCAGCAGCTGATGCCGAGAATATAGGTCATGTTTCCGACCAAGCCGCCAGACTGTCACGTAATTTTTTAATTTCTGCCTTGGCATCTGCTTCTTTTTGGCGCTCAAGCTCAACTACTTTGGCAGGTGCACGGCTGATGAATTTTTCGTTCTGCAGTTTTTTCTGGACTCGAAACAGAAAGTCTTCTTTCTGAGATAAGTCTTTGGTCAGACGCTCACGCTCCTCTGCCGGATCAACCATACCCTGGACGTAAACCACCGCAGAGCCCACTACCGTAGAGGTACTCTGAGGTGGTTTGGGAAGATCTACTCCCACATGCAAACGTTCTACGCGGGCAAGCTTGGTGAAATACTCTGTATGGGCAATCATCACTTCAGTCAATCCCAACTGCTCCTCTGATACACTCAGGGTCACTTCTATCTCTTTCCCGGGAGCAACCCCATAGCGGCTGCGAAGATGCCGGATTGACGTGACCGCCTCTTGCAGAAATGTAAACTGCTCCGCTCCAACGGTATCACGTTCATCACTGGCAACTGGCCATCTGGAAACCATACACGCCTCGCCCTCAGCACGAGGACGAAGACGATGCCAGAGCTCTTCCGTGATAAATGGCATAAATGGATGCAGGAGTTGAATCAATTGCTCGTAGATCTCTATAGCAAGTGCAATACTCTCCTCGGACATGGTTGAACCAGATTGGGGTTTGACCAATTCCAGATACCAGTCACAATAATCACTTCGAAACGTCGTGTACAGGAGGTTTGCCGCTTCATTCAACCGGTAACGGACCAGGGCTCCTTCTACAGATTCGATGCACTCGGCAAGCCGCGTAAGCATCCAACGCTCGACTAATTCAAGCTCTTCGATTGATCTGGTGCGCCGATATTCTTTCCCGGGTTCAATAAACCGCCCAAATACATTAAATGCATTCCAGATCTTGTTGGAAAAATTCCGCCCCATCTGAAAGCCTGCGGGATCCAGCCGGATATCCTGACCCTGTGCACACAGGATCGTGAGATAAAACCGAACAGCATCCGCACCATACTCTTCAATCAATTCCAACGGATCAATCCCATTCCCTAGACTCTTGGACATCCAGCGACCAAGTTTATCCTTGATCATACCGGTGATAAATATATCCCGATAAGGCACCTGCCCGGTAAAATAGAGCGAGGCCATAATCATGCGGGCAATCCAGAAAAACAGGATATCGTACCCCGATACTAGTACATCTGTCGGGTGAAAGTACCCCAGATCCGCCTGGGTTTCCGGGTCTTCCTCCGGCCAGCCAAGCGTAGCAAACGGAAAGAGCCAAGATGAAAACCAAGTGTCCAGCACATCTTCCTCCTGGACCATGCCTGACTTCGGTTGCTTGATCGAGACCACGAACCCTCGGGCTTCATCAATCTCGCCTCTGGAGTCCGTGTAGTACCAAACCGGAATTCGGTGCCCCCACCATAATTGGCGGCTGATACACCAATCCCGAATTCCTTCCAGCCAGCGAAAATACTCGTTCTCCCACCGCCGTGGATAGAACTTGATCGTCCCATCCCTCACCGCAGTGATTGCAGGTTCTGCCAATGGCTTCATCTTCACAAACCATTGACGAGACAAAAGCGGTTCTACGATTGCCTTGGAGCGTTGTGAGACGGGGACGGTACTTTTATAGGGTTCAATTTTTTCAAGCAATCCCCCTGCTCCCAGATCCTTTACGATGCGCTCACGCGCCTCAAAGCGATCAATACCGGCATATGGGCCACACTCCTCAGTAAGCGTTCCATCCTCGGCAATCACACTGAAGATCTCCAATTTATGTCGTTTCCCCACCTCAAAATCATTCTTGTCATGACCTGGGGTAATTTTCAGTACCCCCGTTCCAAACTCCTGTTGGACATAATGATCGGCAATCACGGGGATGTTTCGTCCGGTCAGGGGCAGTTCTACTTGCTTATTGACCAGATCTGTATAACGTTCATCCTTAGGATTCACGGCAACCGCTACATCACCCAGCATCGTTTCCGGGCGGGTGGTCGCCACAGTAATATGTCCAGATCCATCTGCCAGTGGATAACGGATATGCCAGAGAAACCCATCGTGCTCAACATTGTCTACCTCTTCGTCGGAAAGTGCTGTCCGATCTTTTGGACACCAGTTTACCAGATAATGTCCTCGATAAATGAGCCCCGCTTCGTACAATTTCACGAAGACGGTCTGCACTGCCTTCACGTATCCAGGATCCATTGTGAACCGTTCGCGCCCCCAGTCGCATGAGTCCCCTAAACGGCGTTTTTGCTGAAGAATCCGGTCTCCATATTCATCCACCCATTCCCAGACCTTTTCGATAAAGGCTTCCCGCCCCAGATCAAAACGACTTTTCTTTTCCTCTTCCTTCAGGGCACGCTCTACAACATTTTGCGTGGCGATCCCGGCGTGATCCTTGCCCGGCATCCACAATGCCTCTCTGCCCTGCATACGACGCATCCGAGTCAATGCGTCCTGGACCGTATCCTGAAGCGCATGTCCCATGTGCAGGGCTCCCGTCACATTGGGAGGTGGCATCATGATCGTGTGGGGTGGGTGCCCACTCAAGCGATCAGCCCGAAAAAATCCTTTGGACTCCCAGTACTCATACCAGCGGGCCTCTGTTGTTTTGGGATCATAAGGCGATGTACGCCCCCTCTTGTCTTTCATTCCACCAGATATCGTGTTAAAAGATGCTCTTAGGTGGTATCCGCAAAACGTTTCCGCATCTCATCCAGAGAATCTGCGCCAAATTTTTCCAAGAATGCATTGGCGATTACCCAAGCTACGGTCGCTTCCGCTACGGTAGAGGCCGCAGGGACACTGGTCACGTCACTTCGTTCATAGCGAGTAGGCTGGGGCTCACCGCTCGCCATATCCACCGTACCCAACGGTTTGATCAATGTGGGAATCGGCTTCATGTATCCCCGCACGATGATGGGCATCCCGTTCGTCATTCCACCTTCTAGTCCACCTGCACGATTAGATCCACGCTGATAATCTCGTGCATCATTCAGATAAATTTCATCGTGTACTTCTGAACCTAGGCGTGACGTGTTCGCAATTCCGTCACCAATCTCCACTGCTTTCTGAGCCTGGATTGAAAGGATTGCTTGGGCGAGTTGCCCAGTTAATCGCCGGTCCCAATGGACGTAGGACCCCAGTCCTGGCGGCACTCCCGTCACAATCACTTCGTAAACCCCTCCGAGTGAATCACCGGCGCTTTTTGCTTCCTTGATATGATCTACGCACGCGTTACTGAGTTCTTCATCAAGTATACGCACCTGGCTCTGGTCTGCCTGATCATTGACTGCCTCGGCGCCATTGCTTAGAAGTTCATTCCTTTGTTCGCACCAGCTCTCCTCATTTTGCCAACCAACCTTCCCGATCCGAAGTACGTGGCTCCCCACCTGTATCCCAAATTCTTTGAGCAATTGACGAGCAACTGTACAGCATGCCACGCGCATGGCTGTTTCGCGTGCACTTGCGCGATCAATTACGGGTCGAATATCATCAAACCCATACTTGCGCACCCCTTCCAGATCTGCATGGCCGGGACGTGGCAAGGTAACCGGATCAATCCCCTCCCCATCCCCATCAAGGGCCATCACCTGTGGCCATCCACTCTTATCCCGCGTGTATGCTGCATTATCCAATCTCAATGCAATAGGACTGGCAATTGTTTTGGAGAAACGCACGCCTGAGTAAATATGCACCTGATCCTGTTCAAACTTCGCCCGCCCTCCACGACCAAATCCCAGCCAGCGTCGAGCCAGATGGTGATTAATCATATCCGCCGTGAGTGGCACTCCTGACGGCATCCCCTCAACAATTCCAACCAGCGCCTCACCATGCGATTCGCCGGCGGTTAAGTATCGCAGCATCAGAAGTGCATCAGTGGTTTATTACACTGAGGGATACCATCCGTGGAATATTCCACCGGTCTCGAACGGATAGTCGCGTCATTTCACCAGCATCACGCAACTGTTTGATTGCCTCCTCGACCGAACTGACCGTCCGCCCATCAATACGCTCAACCAGTACACCTGCTTTCAGATACTCCATTTCTTTCTGACGCGTCACACGCTGTATGATTATACCTTCGAGATCCCCATACTGTGCCTCATCCTCCTCCGATTTATCCCGTACCACCAGCCCCCACTTGTCCAGGTACCGTGCAGTACGTGCCTTGCGGTCTGGACGATAACCCATTTCGAGCAACCAGGAAGAAACTCCTGGATGGTCTTGTCCAAGGAGCCGAAGTTGCAAGCTATCCACCTGCCCATCCCGCCAGTATGCGATTCCTACTGTGGAATAGGGATGCTTCAAAAGGATCGCACTTTGTAGCTGATTGGGCCTGTTCACCGGCCTCCCGTCCACTTCAAAAATCACATCTCCTGGGCGTAATCCAGCAATTTCTGCTGCGCTTCCAGCATAAACCTGATCCAAAAACACGCCCCGGACCGCCACCATCCCCAATGCCTGGGCTAATTTTGCATCAACATCTGCAGGGACGACCCCCATGTAACCACGTCGAAATTCACCGAATTCAATCAGATCACTGGCAACACGGACGACGAGATTGACCGGAATGGCGAAGCCATAACCTTCATAAAACCCACTGTTCGTTGCGATCGCTGTATTAATCCCGATGAGTTCTCCGCTTAGATTGACTAGTGCACCACCCGAATTCCCGGGATTTATCGCCGCGTCTGTCTGAATAAAATCCTCCACGCCAAAGTCCGCATCAATAATATTCATGGACCGCCCTACCGCACTGACAATCCCTGCCGTGACGGTTGAATTAAGTTCCAGAGGATTCCCGATTGCCAGAACCCAGTCTCCCAGTTGCAGTGTTTCTGAATCTCCAATGGTCATGGCCTGCACACTCTCTCCCGGGCTCAGAACAATCTGAATGACTGCAAGATCTGTCGAGCGATCAACCCCTACCGTATACGCCTCATATTCCCGCCTATCGGCAAATAGAACATGTAACTTCCCTGCATTCTCAATGAGGTGGTGGTTGGTCATAATATGCCCCTGTGGGGTAATGACGACGCCACTCCCCTCGCTGTCTCGAATCATATCTGAATCAGACGAAGACCACAAATAGGAATGCCAGCCCGATTCGGTGCTCACCGAAACCACTGACTCAACTGCACCACGGGCAACATTGCGAAATGCGCTGCCGAGAGTCATAGCCGGTAATAATTCCGACTCTGATGATCCCTTTTCTGTCTCCGTCCGCTCCACGAGGCGGATTTCCGCCAGTTGAGATTCTCGTGGAGGACGATCAATAATAAGCATGACCAAAATTCCCGCCAATAATCCCACACCGACCAAGCTGATCCCGGTCAAAAATGAAAAAGGCGGGCGGCCTACACTGAATCGATATGCTATTGTTCTCGGCTTATCCATCGAGAGCGCTACTCTGTGCCGTGTGGATTGTTTCTGTCGAGTGCCAGAATTGCATCGCGGGCCGCCTGCGAAAGCACTCTGCGATCCATGCCAGATGTAGTAAGCAATGGCCCGATCCGTAGCTCTATGTCCAGCCGACGAAAACCTGCTAGATGGCGAATACGTCCAATAAAATTATCTGAATATCTGGGGGAAACCTTGGTGAGTATCGTACGGCCTTCCGCACCCCGAACCGCATCCCCATTCACAGCAGTCACATCCATAAATATCGGTTGCATCCGCCCTTGACCCCAGTCTCTGACACTTTCAAAAGCTCCTGTTTTGAATGGTAGAAGTGTGACTCCATCCCCAGTTGTACCCTCTGGGAATACTAGGACGGAGCCCCGTTGACGGAGCCTGTCTCTAATCTGGGAAGCAAAGGTTTTTGCCTTCCCTTTTCGACGGCGGTCAACTAGGAGCATGGCATAGCATTTGCAGATCCATCCGATGATTGGCCAACGCGCAATTTCTGCTTTTCCTGCAAAGCAAACATCGAGCTGTGACGCAAGAATGATTGGATCAATCACAGTCAGGTGATTGGATACTCTCAAGGTGCCCGGAGACAATTTTGCGTCATTGGACGCTTTCACATGTATATTGTGAATACGGCAGAATAGACGCGCGGCTACGCCCTGGCGCATCATTCTGTACGCCAGGCGCTCCACATCGGGGCGTAGGCGTGCCCCAATACTTGTATGAATACTGGCGATGATCGTCACGATCAACGCACATGCCATACGTAACCAAACGCGCATTCTTTTTACTACTTCTCACCAATAAATCTTGATTTCGATACGATCTTCCACGAAATCCAATGCACACGCACAAAAAAAATGATCCAGGTACAGCCCCTCAATCCGTGGATGTAACCTTTGCCTTGACGGGGGACCCTAAAACGAATTCTCGTGCACTACGTCAATTACATTTACTCTCTAAGCTGAATCTCAGTATCCTGGTGCTCGGGCTCAGGGATTCGTCAGAAATAGGGGATCTCAATATTCAACGCACAACGCTTCAGTATCTCCCAAGACCAACCGGAAAGGGGCCTGGATTTTTCTGGCGTGTTCATCAACAATTTGAGTCAGCTTTGCACAATGTAAAATCAACCGTCTACCACGCAAGTGATCTGTACACATTGCCAGCGATGCATCGTGCCGCCAACTGTCACCAAGCTCATCTAGTCTTTGATTCGCGTGAATTGTATACCCACCTTCCCGCATCAATTCGGCGGCCTTGGGTGGGAGCAACCTGGAAGGCCATCCAGCACCTATACATTCGGCGGGCAGATTGCGTATACACCGTAAGCGAAAGTATCGCCCAGCATCTCCAGAAGCAATTTCGACTCAATACCGTCCATTTAATGCGCAACGTTCCAAGGCCACAGTCCCTGGTCCCCAAAAACTCTCTGAGAAAGCACCTGGATCTACCCTCAGATGTCAAAATTGTTCTTCATCAGGGAAGCCTGCAACAGCACCGAGGGGGGACTGCGATGGTCGAAGCAATGCGGTATACAGATGATGCTGTTCTCGTTTTTATGGGAAGTGGCCCGCTAAAACCAGAGATCCAGCGACGGGTGAACGAGTCGAAGCTTGGTTCAAAGATTCGATTTATGGACCCGGTTCCACCCGGTCAGTTGCTTTCTTTTACTGCCTCCGCTGACCTTGGCCTAACGTTTCTTGAGGACTGCTGTCTCAATCATCGATATGCACTCCCCAATAAACTATTTGAGTACCTAGCAGCCGGTATCCCCGTCATTTCCAGCAATCTTCCCGAAATCGCACAGATCATAGAAAGATTCGATGTGGGCTGTGTCGTCCCTTCCGGAGATGCAAAAGCACTGGGAAGCGCGTTAGATCATGCAATCAAAAATCCTGAATTGCGCCGAAAGTGGTCTCAAAATACACCTCATGTTCAGGAATTTTTTAACTTTGCCACGGAATCGGAACACTTTCTTGAACCTTACCGGCGCCTCGTGAACAAATGAGCCTATACCGAATCCTCTCTGTGGTAATACTGATCGCGGGATGCACATCAAATGATGCAACAAAGCCCATTGTTAGCCAGACAGAGCAAGTACTATCTGCTCCGATGAGTTGGCCTACATTTGATGAAGCGGTCGCAACGGCCTCCAAAACAGGCAAGCTCATGCTTATTGATATCTATGCTCCTTGGTGTGGTTGGTGTCGGAAAATGCAAGAGGAAGTCTATACGGATGTAGCTTTGGTTGCGTATGTTCAGGATAATTTTGCCTATGGACGGCTGAATATTGACGATCCCGAAACGCTGCACAGCTTCCAAGGCTATACCCTTTCATCTCAGGAATTGGGTTATAGCCTAGGTGCAGAGGGAACCCCAACGACGGTATTCCTGCAAAGCGATGGTACCTACATTGCGAAGTGCGTAGGCTATTGGGCAAAAGACGATTTTCGCAAGGCCCTGCACTACGTGGGAACTGGAGCCTGGGAGAACCTGTCCTTCCAGGAGTTCTCCCAGCCTTAAATGCGAACCGCGCCGCCCGAATAGACTTCCGGGCGTCGGTCTCTCAGGAATAGCTTACGTGCATGGGATTCTGTGCAGCATTGCAGATCCAGGTCGGCATACAGAATGAAGGGCTCACTTTCCGGAGCTCGGGCAACGACTGTGCCCTCTGGATCCACAATAAATGAACCCCCGCCAAAGGTCAGCACATCTTCATCTCCCGTTCGATTCGCCAATGCCATATAGTATCCATTCTGGAATGCTCCGACTCTCAGTTCTGCCTCAAACAGTCCTTCGGGCCACTCATTGAGCACCCCGGCCTGAGGCACAACCACCAGGTCTGCTTTCTGCAGGGCTAATGCTCTCAAGTATTCACTGTAATGCCGATCATAGCAAATGGCTACGCCAATGCGACCCGCAGCCGTATCGTAGACCGGGGCCTGTGTACCGGCAGTGGTATAGTAATCCTGCTCATGAAATCCCTCGTACTGGGTGATATGCATCATTTTTGTGACCCCCAGAAGTGTGCCGTCCGCGTCAATCACTGGCGATGCATCAAATGCGGCATCGCCTTTGCGTGCATATAGATTCAGAACGACCACGACCCCCAGCCTTTTGGCTGCTTCACAAAACAGCTCTGTTGTCGGGCCCGGGATCTCTTCAGCCAGTGATAATGGCGGCAGATCATTCCCTTCACATTCCGCATAGCACTGCTTCCGGTGTTGGGGATAAAACGGTGTAAATGCAAGCTCTGGGTAGACAACCAGATCCGCCCCTGCCCGTACAGCTTCTTCCAGTGACTTCAACCCTTGGGTCACGTTAGCACTTCGATCATCGATAGCAGAGCATTGAATAAGCGCAAGTTTCATGATTGAATTGATTTTGGTTCCTTCTACTCTTGAGCAGTTGAGAGTTTTCGTGGAAATTTTGCAAGTACAAATCGAGGCAGCCCCGCGAAATCCTGCTTCACTTGAACCTGTAAGCCTCTGTGCTGCTCAAGTAGAGTACCTATGGACTCCGCATAACCAGCATGGGTTTCCAACGCAAGAACTCCTCTGTGACCCAATAAACCATCCGCAATGTGCTTGCTGATTGCCCGATAGAATTTGAGCGGATCCCCTCCACAAAACAGTGCCGTCTCTGGTTCATAATCCCGAACCATCCGAGGAAGTCCTGAACGCTCATGATCTGGAATATACGGAGGATTCGCAATGACCAGATCATATCCGCAACCTACTAAACGTATAAAATCTGTTACCAACAGATCTGCAGCGATGCACTGAATCTCGAGTCCGTTTTGAGTCGAATTCGCTTCGGCAATGCGCAGCGCAGATCTACTGATGTCACATGCAGTCACGCTAGCGTCTGGGATTGCCTGCTTCATGGCCAATGCAATACACCCACTTCCGGTGCCAATGTCCAGAACCCGAAAGGGCAGCCCTCTCCGAACAGCTTCAAGAGCAACTTCAACCAGTTGTTCTGTTTCGGGTCTCGGGATTAGAACCTGGGATGAAACCTGAAGATGGAGTCCTCTGAATTCGGTATATCCAGTGACATACTGTACCGGCTCATGCGCAGCACAGCGCGCTGCCATTGCTGAAATTTCAGCCACATGATCCCGCTTCAATCGGTCGTCTTCATGAGAAATTAAATAGGCCGGTTTGCACTGCAATACATCACAGAAAATCCATACCCCTATGCGGCGCGGATCGGACAGACCCGCCTGCTCCAATAATGCTTCCACTTCCCGAAATAATTCTTTAATTCTCATCAAGCGATGTCCCACAGTCTACCGGGAAATGAACGTAAATACCCGGCCGTGCATCAAAATAGTAGACGCTCTCAAGAGATGTATACTCCGCCAGAACACCAGATCGGGGCGGCCTAGATCCCCTGGAAAAACCTACTTCTGGATCCGCGACCTCACAACCATTTCTCCTCCCTCCTCATCTTCAGTGACCCCAAACAGTAAACCATCTTTGACAATGACTCCGGAATGGATCTCCAGATGAAAGGAGAGGCTCACCTCTCCCAAAAATTGCCCTTCCGCGTTGAAGATATCAAATAGTGAACCTGAATCCCCCGGCTCGCTGTGCATCACCCACAGATTACCCTCGTCGTCACTGAAAAAATTTTCAACCACTGGCTTATTCCTTGGAATTCTTGTTTCGTCGATCGCCCCTCCCTGCTGTCGAAACCAATCAAACCGACGTTGGACCGCCTCTCGGTCTGCATGGGTCACCGGGAGCGGTTCAAATTCTTTGGTAACCCGTCTCAAAGGCATCCCCCCGGCTGCGAGTTCAACCAATTCGTAGGTGCCCGTATAGAATGTCCATAAGTTGCCGTTCACAGAAAACACCCACTCGAAGGATCCTTGAAACGGTATGGGCATGCTATAACTGCCACCTTCCGAATCATTATGCTCAAACTGATCAATCTCCACAGGACTTTCTGGAATTGCAATCGTATCTATGGGAGTAAAGGATTGATCAAACCGGGCCAACATGATCTCGGTATCCTCTTCTTCTTCATCATAGTACAGGGACATAGCATTATAGCGTCCTATCGGGTCAAACCCACCTAGATAGGGTCTATAGTCCCATCCAGTCGTGTTCACCCGTTCTGTGCGCAGGTAATTTCCATCTGCGTCCAGGATAGTAAGTTGGCCCTTGCTCATTTCCATCACCCAGATCTCACCTGTCTCGCTGACATCAACTGCGGAAGCACTCTCAAACTCTCCCGGCCCAGATCCCTTGGATCCAACCGTACGTACAAAGGCTCCACTCGAATCGAAAATATGGATTTGCTGCGCATATGAGTCAAGGACATACAAGCGTCCCTGTCCATCAATATCCAAGGATAGAATCTGGCCGAATAGTACGGTGCCTTCGCCGATGCCGGTTCCGTACCTCATTTCCTCCATGACCTCCCATCCTTCGTCAGATCCCCAATGTGGATCACCCGTGTTCTGAATGACGATTTCTCCAGAGACAAGTGTGTCTACCTTGAACAATGCTCCGTCTGTCACAGCCGAGTCTGAAGATCCACATCCAATAACACACAGTGAGCAAATCAGAGTAAGCAAGACAGGCATTCTGGGAGGAATGTTTAGCATAGTTAGTCAAGGAGTAAGCTTCCAGCTGAAGAATATGGGCCCGGTGTTGCCTGGAGCAGATGTCTTGTTACTGCTTAATAATGGAAGGTTTCATTGTGCGAAATAGTTCACCTGCTGAGCAAAGACTCGAGAATTCTCCTATCTAGGTATCCAGTGTGTTGAAAGAGAGATATGAACAGGCTTTTTCATAATTTTGGTGGTGCGGACAGATACGATTGCGCTGGATCTGGAGTTTTTTGTCAAAATGGTTATCGTGTAACCGTGACTAGAATTGTGTCAACTGTAATGAGTGCAACATCAGAAGTGCTGCTAATTCTCGCTTAATCCCCAGGAAAAATGTTAATCACTAGAGGAAAATCCATCCTTATCTTCAAAGCAGAATAAGATGAATCGGAGCCAATTATTCTTGCTTTAGAGTCCCCCGCGTACTCAAACTCGAAAAATTTGAGTAGTGAGAAAATCAGATACCCCAACTCAAACGGTAATAAAAATTCGTTTAGAAGAAGACATCGCATACCAGACGGACATCCTGCAGGATGTCTCCCGCACTTTTGCACTGAACATTCCTCAATTACCTAACCCACTACATATCATGGTGGGGAATGCCTACTTACTCTGTCGGATTTCCGACACCATTGAGGACGAGGAGGCACTCTCACCATTACAAAAACGTGCATTCTCAGATCGTTGGATTGGGGTTGTTGAAGGCAGTAATGACCCACATACGTTTGCGCGAGACCTTGCTGACCTGCTCACGCTCTCGGCAACTGAGCACGAGCACGACCTTATTATCAATACCCCTAGAATCATACGAATTACAAAGAGTTTTTCCGATTCTCAGCAACAAATCCTCCAGCGCTGTGTGAATATCATGGTGAATGGCATGGCAGAGTTTCAAGAAGGTGCTAG
>JAPPBZ010000065.1 GCA_026702635.1 Bacteroidota bacterium | reverse complement strand
ATCATGTGGTATGTGAATTCTACTATGGGACGAATTGGCCGCCTTGATCCTTCAACCGGTGAATTCAAAGAATGGGATTCGCCGAGTGGACCACGATCTCATCCGTATTCACTGGCTGTAATTAACGACAAGATCTGGTACAACGAGTCTGGAATGCGCCCCGATGCACTGGTTCGATTTGATCCCGAAACAGAATCCTTTCAGAGTTGGGCAATCCCCAGCGGCGTAGGAATCATTCGACATGTCTGGGTCACACGTGAAAATAAACTGCTGATTCATCAGAGCAGCTCTAATCGTGTTGGCCTCGTGACCATTAAAGATCTGGCGAATTAGCAGCTTCGTTTCCACATGCTACTATATCCTCCGTCAAATCAGATTGACGGTACCTCAATTCGGCAAAACCCTGGCTCACACGATTAAGCAGACTTTTTCTTGCTAAAAATCCGGGACTATCCCGTTGCTGCTGCAAAGTTGTCAGCGACCTGCTCCCAGTTCACTACATTCCAGAATGCAGCTACATAATCGGGGCGGCGATTTTGGTAGTTGAGATAATAGGCATGCTCCCATACATCCAAACCAAGAATAGGAGTATGGCCCTCCATATACGGACTATCTTGGTTTGCCGTGGAATACACGTGTAGTGCACCCTCGGAATCAGCAACGAGCCAAGCCCATCCACTGCCAAACCGTGTGGCCGCAGCTGCAGAGAATTTCGCCTTAAAATCCTCAAATGATCCAAATGCGCTGTTGATGGCCGCTGCCAGAGCACCCGTCGGAGAACCGCCACCGGTTGGGCTAAGGACCGACCAAAAGAGATTGTGATTAGCGAAGCCACCGCCATTGTTACGGACAGCACCCTGGATTCCCTCCGGTAAGTCAGAAATTCCCCGTAAAAGTTCTTCAATGGACTTTGACTGCAGACTCGCGTGATCCTCCAACGCCTTGTTCAAGTTGGTGGTGTAGGCTTGATGATGCTTTCCATGGTGGATCTCCATGGTTCTCTGGTCAATATAGGGTTCCAATGCACCGTGCGCATAGGGAAGACTAGGAAGTTCAAAAGGCATTTTGATGTTATTAAGTTGCGGTGAAAGATACCTCGAACATCACAGATTGTTCGAGAAAACAAGCGAATAGGCTGGAGCAGATTAAGAACGGACGTTCATCAGTTTCTTATAGTCTGCTTCTGTTAAGCTTCCGTCAGAGCGTAAGCGATCAAGAGCCCGCGAAACTGCGGCCCAGTCCGTCTCCTTTGAGTTAGAGGGGTCAGGAAGCAACATAACGTTTCGAAGCAGTTGTTCGATATACTCAGTGCTCTCTGGATGCCTTGAAAGATCAAGTTTTACTGAAAAGGTTGCCCTCCCCCTGTTTACTTCCATCACAATTTGTGCCCCGCGAAGCTTTGACCGGCTAGACTCAATAAAAACAATATCGCGATAACACACGGTCTGAGGAGACTCCAGATCTGAGTTTTGAAAAATCAGGCGGTCTTCCAGAAAAACTGCGCCATCTTTTCCATTGCCAAGAAACGTGCCATCATACAGCGCGAGGATATCTTCAGGACGCGTATCCTTCGCATAATCACGGGTTGCACCCCTTAATCTTTTTTGGGGAATTTCGGGAGTAACATATAACCCGATCTTCGGAGCATGCGGCAGAAGATCCTTGATCAGTGTTCTCATTTTGAACGGCTACGGAAGGGCTACAAGCGGACCCTGCGTAAAAAAGGACAGTGTTAGATCCCGAATCCCTGGAACCAAACCAATCCCTAACAACAGGATTGCACATGTTACAAGGACGATGGAGGACGAGCGGGGGATCGGGAAGGCCCCGGATTGGACGGCTGGGTCCGCCTCGGTAGCGGGTTTCATCCAGAATACATACAACACGCGCAGGTAGTAATACCCCGAAAAAACGCTGGCCAACACGCCAACAATTGCCAGCCAAGTCAGGCCTGCATCGACCGCTGGTGCAAAGACCGCAAGCTTCCCAAAGAACCCTCCCAAGGGAGGAAATCCAGTCAAACTGAACATGAACACCCCCATCGTGATACCGACCAGAGGCCTCTTGAAGCCAATGCCTGCAAGAGAATCAAGGGTTTGCATACGTCCCTCTTTGCCATCCCATTCCAGTAATGCGATCGCACCGAACGCCCCAATATTCATCAGAGCATAAATCAAGAGGTAATAAACTGCTCCCGCATACGCTTCACTGGTCCCCGCGGCCAATGCAATCAATACATACCCTGCATGCGCAATGGAGGAATATGCGAGCATTCGCTTCACATTGTCCTGCGTCAGTGCAAGGAGATTCCCAAATACGACTGTCACCAGTGCAACGAGTGCC
>JAPPBZ010000221.1 GCA_026702635.1 Bacteroidota bacterium | reverse complement strand
CGGCGAATGCGGATGCGGTCGGGGTTTTAAGGCTGCTGGAGGCGGTTCGCATCTTGGGGATGACTGACCAAATTCGATTTTATCAGGCATCTACCAGCGAACTCTTCGGCAACGCGCCGCCCCCTCAATCCGAAACAACCCCGTTCCGCCCCCGAAGCCCTTACGGTACTGCCAAGCTCTATGCCTATTGGATCACGGTCAACTATCGACAGGCCTATGGCATGTATGCCTGCAACGGAATTCTTTTCAACCATGAAAGCCCGCTGCGCGGGGAGACGTTTGTGACTCGCAAAATCACCCGGGCCGCAGCACGGATCCAGCTCGGGATTGATCAAAAGCTGTACCTTGGAAACCTTGATGCCAAACGGGACTGGGGACATGCGCGCGATTATGTAGAAGGGATGTGGCGGATGCTGCAACAGGAGGTTCCGCGTGACTATGTGTTAGCAACCGGACGAGCCAACTCGGTACGAACCCTCTGCTCCTTGGCCTTCGCGGAAGCGGGGCTGCCTCTGGAATGGAAGGGTACCGGAAAGAATGAAAAGGGGCACTGCGAAAAAACTGGACGAATTCTTGTCGAAGTTGACCCTCGCTATTATCGACCCGCTGAAGTGGACCATTTACGGGGAGATCCCTCTCTTGCGTGGAAAGAGCTCGGCTGGAAACCAACCACTACTTTCGAGGACATGATCCAAGAAATGGTCCAGGAGGATCTCCGACGGGAACAGGATCTTCATTAAGCGGATCAAAGCCCCGATACAACCTTGACCTCGCCCCAAACTACACTTTTCGCACATGCATGAGCCCCTGAACGGGATCGTCCTTGCCGGCGGCACAGGAAGTCGATTGTACCCTCTTACGAAGGTTACCAACAAGCATTTGCTTCCTGTGGGAAGATATCCAATGATTTACCACCCGCTCATGCGACTCCAGGAAGCCGGCATTGAGCGGGTTGCTGTAGTTACCAGCCCTGAACATATGGGAGATGTTGTGAATCTCCTCGGAAGCGGAAGGGCACTAGGGCTTGACCTGACGTACCGTGTTCAGGATCAACCAGGTGGCATTGCGCAGGCGCTGGGGTTATGTGAGCATTTTGCCGGTGGCAAGCCCTTTCTGGTCGCCCTTGGAGACAACATCCTGGAAGATAGCCTGACTCGTGAGGTGGATTTGTTTCGTCGCCAGAAAGATGGCGCACGTATTCTCTTGAAGGCCGTTCCGGATCCTGAGCGTTATGGGGTCCCCCGCTTCCAAGGAGAGGAGATTGTCGAAATCGTGGAAAAACCCAAATCTCCACCGAGCCAGTATGCGGTGACGGGGCTATATTTCTACGACGCACAGGTGTTTGACTTTATTCGCACTCTCTCCCCGAGTCGGCGTGGTGAATACGAGGTCAGTGACCTGAATTCCTCTTATGTCAAACATAGCAACTTAACCTATGGCGTACTGGAGGGCTGGTGGGGAGATGCGGGAACGCTTGAGGGCTGGCATGAGGCGAATCAGCTCGCACGGGACCTTGTCTATCCTGCATTGAGTACTGAAGAACAATGATCAATGAACTGGAGAACGGGCGTGGTACATGACTGCATCGTACGGCCGCTGCCCCGCTATACAGACGAGCGCGGCTGGCTGTCAGAAATCTTCCGGCACGATGAACTGGAGAGAGAATTCCACCCCGTAATGGCCTATGTTTCTCTAACACATGCCGGCATTACCCGCGGCCCGCATGAACATCGCCATCAGACCGACCTTTTTGCATTTTTGAATGGATCCTTCCGGCTCTACCTGTGGGATGATCGTGAAGACTCCCCAACTTATGGAATCAGGCAAGTATTGGATACCGGAGTGGAATCCCCAACAGCAGTCCTGATCCCTCCAGGAGTGATCCATGCTTACCGGAATACTGGCGCATCGGATGCACTCGTCATCAACTGCCCCAACCGACTCTATGCCGGGCGAGGTAAAATGAATCCAGTGGACGAAATCCGCTGGGAAGAACGCCCTGATCGCAACTTAATTCTTGACTAACCCGTGAAGCTTATTATCCCTATGGCTGGACATGGCAAGCGCTTGCGCCCCCAGTCATCTATCACACCGAAGCCACTAATGACCGTACGCGGTCAATGTATGGTGGAACGTATTGTAGAAAAATTCACCCATACCCTGCCCCGTCCCGTTACGGACGGTGTCTTTATCCTCGGGCCAGGGTTTGACCGCAAGGCCTACGACATCTTGGATTCTGTTTGTGAGCGGCATGGTATCCAGGCGCATTATATCATTCAGGAAGAGGCAAAAGGAACAGCACATGCGGTCATCTGCGCACAGGATTTTCTGACGGGGGAAGGCGTTG
>JAPPBZ010000100.1 GCA_026702635.1 Bacteroidota bacterium | reverse complement strand
GCGGAAAGTCGCCAAGGTGCGCCTGACAAACCAGATTGAGGTGATCGCCTATATCCCGGGTGAGGGACATAATCTGCAAGAGCACTCCATCGTGCTGGTTCGCGGAGGACGCGTAAAGGATTTGCCAGGGGTGAAGTATCACATTGTACGTGGTGCGTTGGATACGTCCGGTGTAGAAGATCGGACACAATCTCGTTCAAAGTATGGCACGAAGCGGCCGAAGAGATAGTCAGAATTAGACAGTTAATTGCAGCGTGCAGTTGTTCATGAACCATGCGTAGAAAATCAGCCGAGCGGCGTTTGATAACGCCGGATCCCAAATACGGTGACCCACTTGTGGCGCAGTTTGTGAACTACGTCATGCTCCATGGCAAGAAGAGTATTGCCCGGAGAATTGTTTATGATGCATTTGCTCAGGTGGAAGAGCGTTCAGGAGAGCCCGGATTGGAAATCTTCCAGAAGGCGGTCGAGAACGTGGCTCCTCTGGTAGAAGTGCGCAGTCGGCGTGTAGGTGGAGCAACTTATCAGGTTCCGATCGAGGTGCGGGCAGAGCGCCGAACAGCATTGGCCTTTCGTTGGATCATTCAACAGGCCTCGAAAAGGTCGGATCGCTCGATGGCAGATCGGTTAGCTGCAGAGCTGTATGCTGCCTCACGTGGGGAGGGGGCTGCAGTCAAGAAGAAAGACGATACCCACAGGATGGCAGAGTCGAATAAAGCATTTGCTCACTTCAGAATATAATGGCAGTGATTCCAATGAGTTCACTCAAGGATTCAAAACTTTGTCGAATGCGCAATATTGGGATTATGGCCCATATTGATGCTGGCAAAACGACCACAACAGAGCGGATATTATTCTATACCGGGCGCTTGCACCGGATGGGAGAGGTACATGATGGCGGAGCCACTATGGACTGGATGGAGCAGGAAAAAGAGCGGGGTATTACCATTACCAGTGCTGCGACTACCTGCTTCTGGAACAAGAATGACGATCAGTACCGGATCAATATCATTGATACGCCGGGGCATGTCGACTTTACCGTTGAAGTAGAACGTTCCCTGCGGATCCTAGATGGAGCCGTCGCACTTTTCTGCGCGGTCGGAGGTGTGGAGCCACAATCCGAAACGGTATGGAGACAAGCCAATAAGTATCGGGTGCCCCGGATTGCGTTCGTCAACAAGATGGATCGCACGGGGGCGGATTTTGTGAATGCTCTAAATTCTATGAAGGATCGCCTGAAGGCGAACCCGGTTCCTGTACAGATCCCCATCGGTGCTGGTGCAATGTTCCGTGGAGTGATTGACCTTATCACGAACAAAGCCATCATATGGCACGACAAGACCCAGGGAGCCACATGGGATGTTATTGATATCCCGAAGGACCTCCGCAAGGAGGCCAGGCACTGGAGAATTCTTCTTTTGGAGTCTGTGGCAGAGCATAATGATAATCTGCTCATGAAATATCTGGAAGGCGAAGACATTACCGCCGATGAGATTCGCTCGACGGTACGATCAGCGACGCTGAATCTGGATATTACACCGGTTTTTTGTGGGTCTGCCTTTAAGAATAAAGGAGTTCAGCGCCTGTTGGATGGGATCATTGATTACCTGCCCAGCCCCGCAGATATTCCGCCGGTATCCGGGATTCAACCGAATACTGGAAAAGAGGTGATGCGTGCTCCTCAGGCGAATGCTCCATTCTCTGCAATTGCATTTAAGATTGCAACCGATCCGTATGTCGGTAAGCTCACGTTCTTTAGAGTATACAGTGGAGCATTAGAGAAAGGTGCACAGGTCTATAATTCTACAACCGAACGCAAAGAACGGGTTGGAAGACTGCTCTTTATGCATGCCAAAGATCGTGAAGATGTTGCCCGGGTTGAGGCCGGTGACATCGCGGCAGCGGTGGGACTCAAAAATGTCAAGACCGGCGACACACTTTCGGATCCAAGCGCTCCCGCGATTCTGGAACAGATGGTTTTTCCAGATCCAGTGATCCGCATCGCCATTGAGCCCAAGACCAAAGCAGATAGTGACAAGCTCTCGACCGGCTTGCAGAAACTTGCGGAAGAAGATCCAACCTTCAAGGTCACCATTGACCCGGAAACCGGTCAAACCATTATTGCAGGGATGGGCGAATTATACCTTGAAATCATTGTAGACCGACTGCGTCGGGAATTCAAGGTGGAAGCGAATGTTGGAAAGCCCCAGGTCGCATACCGGGAAGCTTTTCGGAAACCTGTACTTGAACGCTATACTCACAAGAAGCAGACAGGTGGTCGTGGTCAGTTTGCCGTGGTTGAGATGGAGATCGCTCCAAATGAGAGCGGGGTCGGATTTGAATTCGTCAGCGAGG
>JAPPBZ010000091.1 GCA_026702635.1 Bacteroidota bacterium | reverse complement strand
CCTGGTCGCAGAATCGAAGAAGGAAAGTTTGGCTGATTCGGTGAATCCGGGTAATACTGAGTCTCCAGACAAAAACCCGACCTTCGCCCATACTGTACTCCATTCTTGCCCGTAATACTTCCGTCCAGGAAATTACCCGTATAAAATTGCATCCCCGGTTTGGTGGTATGAACTTCGAGAATACGGCCACTCTCCGGTTCTAACACGGTTGCAGCCAGTACGAGATCTCCCGATACGCGATCAAGTACAAAATTGTGGTCATACCCTCCCCCATATAGCAACTGCTGATCATCGTCATCTATCTGCTCACCAATCCTGTTTCCTCCTCGAAAATCAAACGCTGTTCCTTCCACAGAAAGAATTACTCCGGTTGGAATCAGCGTTGAATCAACTGGTATATAGTGACTCGCAGCCAGTGTTAAATGGTGATCCTCTACCGACCCCTCTCCTGCTAAATTGAAATAAGCATGCTGCGTCAGATTGACTGGTGTGGCTTTATCGGTCGTTGCCTCGTAGTCAACAATAAGCCTGTTGTCCTCCGTGAGCAGATAGGTAACACGTACATTAAGCGTACCTGGGTACCCCTCCTCTCCGTCAGTGCTGACATAGTTCAGGGATACACCCACCTGATTCGTGTCTTCGATTATCTGTTCTACTTCCCAGTTCGCTTTGTCGAATCCTTTTACACCTCCGTGCAAATGGTTCGGACCATTGTTGCGAGCCAGAGTGTAGGTTTCTCCGTCCAGAGTAAAGGCACCCTCGGCAATACGATTGGCGTATCGGCCTACAATCGAACCGAAATACGGGTTTGCTTCAAGATAGCCAGCCAGCGAGTCGTATCCCAGTACAATATCTTCTATTAAACCATCCCGATCGGGCGTTGCCAAGGAAACTAGGGTTGCCCCATACGTGATGATTGAAGCCTCAGCGCCCGCAGTATTCTGCAACCGGAAACGCTCGACATCTTCCCCATCCGGCAGCGTGCCAAAGTGCGTTCGTTCTACCATTGGTACTGGTGATTCGGGAGTTTGACAAGAAACTATAACTACCAAAATAATGATGACGGAATTAGTACGCATATGCAGTCAATTTTTCATCAGCCGGGCAGAAGTTCAATTTCTGATATGACCTCCATATCCTGAATGACATACCACCCTTCGTTTTGGGAATTATACGACAAACTGCAGCTTATAGGCCGAAAAGTTTCTGGAACAGGGTGCTGATAGCGTCGCGTGATAGAAATCTCATTGCCAATTTCCCCTTCCTTCCCGAACGGCTTTCTTTGGGCATAGCACCAAAACACATCGTGTACAGCCAATCACGATGATCGAAGGAACAGATGGTTTTTGTCAAAATCGTCAAACAATAAGAATTTCCTGCAGAAATAAAACAGTATACATGATGCATAATAAGTACATGTATATATGAAATATTTCTATTGCGGCGCGGGCGCTTTGATGGTGACACTGGTACTGGTGTTTTGGAGTTATACAGACAAGCCCGCACCCGGGGGACTCTACCTTCGCGCGGCGCATGATTCGTCCGTCGTCGCACGGGCCGTTGTGAGCGATAGTGCGGCCAGCCCCCTCGCAAAGCAACTGGTGACCGACCTACTTACGCGAGAACTCCTCGTACGCATCGAAAAGACGGGACGCTGCGGAGCGATCATGGATCACTACGACGCTCTGAACCTCCGCCTACAGGCAACTAAAAATCTTCTCGAACAGGCATTCCTCGCCGCACGGCCCGTGCAGCTCTACGAGGACGATCAGCTTCGCTGCTTTGCCTATTCAATCACCTATCAAATCCCGCTCCCCCAGCCGATGAATTGGCGGAATCATCTACTGACGAAAGTCCCTCTGCAACTGACCCTCATTCATCCGATGGAAGATTTCAAACACTTCAAACCAGAGTCAAATGATTAAAGTACTCGCAACCACTCTCCTTGTATGCGGCACTGTGCAAGCTTCGAACGCGCAGCAGTTTGATCAACTTACACGCCCGGTCGCCACACTGACCGATAGTACTCAGATCTGGGCGATGCTAGATGCGCTCCTGATTCCGGCAATCGGACACGTCCATCAGGCAGATGTCGTGGATGTGACCGCCAATGGGTTCGGCCCCAATGACCTGGTGATCCTCTACCCCTCCATGGAGACCTATGAGATCGGTAGTGATGTGCCTCACCTGTTGCAAACGTCCATGAAATCATGGGAGATCGCCGCCGACTACCGGCTTGATGCCACACGCCAGGAAGCACTGCGCATCCCCTCAGATGCCCATCTGCGTCAGGATGCACGCGCAGCACTCACTGGAGATGTACTCAGTACGGTAGCCCACTATTATGAAGGAGATGCATTTGATCTGCGAGACCGCCGCCGCGAGCGTCG
>JAPPBZ010000195.1:2057-2392 GCA_026702635.1 Bacteroidota bacterium | reverse complement strand
ACGATCTGATAGCGTCCTGTTCTGCGTCAGGCATTGAGCTTTTTTTTCGCGTGCTCTCAAGCCGATCGGAATAGTGTTTTCGATCTATAAACTCAAGGGGATCTGTTGAGATAATTTCCTGATCCTGGAGTTGGCAGGAGGCATCGTCAAGCAGCAGCGCAAAGTATTCGCTTGAACCTAGGCGACCATGGTAGTCACATTTGGGGCAGATATTCAGGTTACCATTTAGCGCCCGGACAGGATTAACAGCTGCACATCCTGGGCACTTTTGCCATTGTCCAGCAGGCATCTCGTGCTGACCACTACGACTAGTCAGAATTCCCTTTTTCGTTCTT
>JAPPBZ010000195.1:0-2047 GCA_026702635.1 Bacteroidota bacterium | reverse complement strand
GAACCAAGACATTGTTTTTGGTGCTACAGCATAGCGACTTAAACGGTTTTATCCGAGGGTGTTCTCCATTGAGTACAATTACGGTAGAAAAGCAGGTAAATTCTTTCCCAGGCTGTATATTTTGCGGCGAGTATCTCGAGAGACATCTAAGATAAGAGCTAATGAAAGTATATAATCCTGAGCATATCCGAAATGTTGTGTTGGTCGGCCATCAAGGTAGTGGAAAAACCTCCTTGGCTGAGTCTATGCTGTATGTCAGCAAAAAGACACGCCGTTTAGGTACGGTCACCGAAGGATCTACGGTCAGTGATTATCAGCCGAGTGAAAAGGAGAGGCAGATGTCCATCTTCTCGTCTCTTTTGCACGCGGAGTGGAAAGAGCACAAGATCAATATCATTGATACTCCAGGATACCCGGATTTTGTTGGTGAGGTCGTTGCAGCTGTTCGAGTTGCAGACACCTCCATTTTTGTGATGAATGCCCAGGAAGGGGTTGAGGTGGGTACAGAACTGGCCTGGGCTGCGGCGACGGAAAATGAAAAGCCGGCAATGTTTGTCATTAACCAGATTGATCGCCCCCAAGCGGATGTCGACTCACTTATTACGCAGATGCGAGATCGTTTTGGTTCCGGCATTACGGTCATTCAATTCCCGGGCGGGGCCCCGAATGAATTGATTGATGTGCTGATCATGAAGAAGATTACCTTCGACTCAAGCTCTCAAGGGCCGCCTGCATTTAGTGAAATTCCAGATGAGTTTCGCGAGCGTGCAGAAGAGTTACACAATGCATTGGTAGAGGATATTGCGGTCAGCGACGAGGAATTGATGGAGAAATATTTGGAGTCAGAGCGATTGACCGAGGATGAAATGCGTGCCGGACTTCGTGATGCAATGCTGCAGAGATCGCTGTATCCAATTTTTTGCACAGCAGCGACCGAGAATGTGGGCTCTGCCCGCCTAATGAGTTTTATTGGCAATGTAGCACCATCTCCGCTGGAGGCCGCTTCTCTTCCGTTGACGGAGGGTAAGGTGGCTGAACCGAGCATGGAGGGGAATCCGATCGTTTTTGTCTATCGCACAATGGCAGAGCATCATGTCGGAGATTATTCATTTTTTCGTGTATGCAACGGTGCAATTGAGTCGGGAATGGATCTTGAGAACGCTCAATCCGGGACATCTGAGCGTCTGGGGCAGCTTTATGTGTTATGTGGACGCGATCGTGAAACGGTCTCACGTATGAATATGGGAGACATCGGAGCGTTGGTCAAGCTGCGGGATACCCATACCAATAATACGCTTCACAAGAAAGGAAACAGGGTGGTTGTTACTCCCATTCCTTTCCCAGAGCCTCGTTACCGCGAGGCAATTCAAGCGAAGACGGAGGGCGAAGAGGATAAACTTGCACAGGGACTACACCAAATCACTGCAGAGGACCCCTCTCTGGTGGTTATGCATGAACCGCATTTAAGCCAGATCACTTTGGGTGGGCAGGGGGCAATGCATCTTAAGGTTGCTCAGTATCGACTCAAGTCCAAGGTGAATGTAGAGGTGGAATACACTCGTCCGCGGGTTGCTTATCGCGAAACTGTTACAACCGAGGCACGCGATTCCTATCGGCACAAGAAACAGACGGGAGGTGCGGGACAGTTCGCTGACATTTCTGTTCTGATTGAGCCACTTGATGGTGAATTTCGGAAGCGACCGGATATCAACGTGCGTAATGTTGCGCAATCCCAAACTGCCTGGGGATCAACGATTGAGTTCATTGATGCAATTGTTGGGGGTGTGATTGATATGCGGCGCTTTTTTGGTGCGATTCAGAAAGGTGTCTTGGAAGGCATGCAAAGAGGTCCTGTGGCGGGTTACCCAGTTGGAGATGTTCGATTTGTCATCTTTGATGGGGGAATGCACTCGGTAGATTCGAATGAGAATGCCTTCAGAACGGCGGCACGGATGGTGTTCCGGGAATCATTCCGCAGAGCAAAACCGGTCATCCTGGAGCCGATCCATGATGTAGAGGTCACTGTACCAGATACATATACGGGGGG
>JAPPBZ010000009.1 GCA_026702635.1 Bacteroidota bacterium | reverse complement strand
GCAAACATCTATTTCCCAACGTCTCAGAGCAGTACGCATTCTATCAATTACCCCTACTGGCCCAGAGTTATTGATTACTCTGTTCACCAGCGAAGCACCACTGGAGGTACAACTTGAGGTGTTAAGGGGGCTACGCCGAAGGGGTGGGGTGGAAGTTGCAGTGCATATTCTGGATGAATGGACACGCTTGACTCCACAACTGAGACGCACCGCTTTAGAAACGTTTGGTAATGCTGAGCGAGCAGCTATTCTTGTTGAAGCTTTGGAAACAGGGGTTGTTTCTACTGCAGAGTTATCCTGGAATCAGAGAGTGCGACTGATGCGTGATACCCCGGAGCCAACCCGCAGCCGTGCTCGCGCACTACTCCAAGTGATCGAGGAGGCCCATGGGAAGGTGGTAACCGATCTCGTTGGTGATTTTGAATCGGGAGCGTATATATTTGCGGCTACCTGTGCATCCTGTCATACACGGGGGTTTGGGCCAGACTTGGCGACCGTCAGTCATTGGCCCGATCATATGCTGATAGATGCCATCCGTAATCCATCCAAATCCATATCTAGCGGCTTCGAGTTATGGCAGGTGGTGACGGTGCAGGGGGATACTTTGCGTGGCGCCATTGCTTCGGAAACTCCTTCGGCGGTACGGCTTGTGGATGACCATACAGACACAATCATTCATCGCTCGGAGATAGAAAGTGTACTGCCGATGACGATTTCAGGGATGCCGGAGGAGCTGGTTCCTGACCCTCAGCAGCTGGCGGATCTCTTGGAGTTTTTGAAACAGCTCTGACCGATCAGTTCATCCCAATCGATACATTTTCTGGAGTGGGACCGCTTATATCGGCTGGATTTATCGGATTAACTGCCAGTTATTAGGGCAGAAATAATTCTTCAATTCTTGTGCGCCGGTATTCGAAAATTTTTCGCAGTTCTGGCTTGATCATCAACCGATCAATCAGTGCGCCCCCCGGTACTAGGTAATTGACTGTATCGTCCACTCGAGTTCCTCCGTTTTCGGAACAAAAATCGTGGCGATGCACCCACTTCTGATATGGTCCACGCAGCTGCACATCGGTAAATCCATTTGGGGGATCCCAAGCTGTGATTTCAGTTTGCCAACTGACTGGGAATCCGCGTACCCGCAACTGGTAGTCAATCAGAGCTCCCGGGTACATCTCAATGGAACCAGGTGTAACAATGCGAAAACTCAGAAAGGGAGGAGTGATCCGCTCTAGATTACGAGCCTCGGCGAAAAAAGCAAAGGTCTCTTCAAGAGGAGTTGGTAACCATTGACTTGTAGTGAAGATCAGGTCTGTGTTTTTCGGTGTGCGCGGTTTCATTTTGAACTCATCGTAATCGTGAGGTTTGTATTCAACGGGGCAGCAGGAATACCACAAACAGCACGGGTGGGATACAAATTCTCATAGGCAGCGTGATTTTTGCGTTGTGAGGGGAGGGCGGTTGAGTAATAATCAAGCTCCATTTCAGTCTACTTCAACTGCAATCATCATCCAAAACTCAATGGTTCACTATCTTCCGATGATATTCTTTAACTTGTTACGCTTAGATTGTTCTGAAACAGCGTTCAAGCCTTTGTTTTACGAACGGAACCCCTGGTATATTTGATGGATCGAAGAACTGCATTACAGCGCATTGCTGTCTTTATGGGAGGCACGATTTCGGCATCTACTGTTGCCGGAGTTCTGGGAGGTTGCAGTGCAGGCAGAGATGGGACTATTTTTGAAGTTCGTACATTGACACAGGGGCGCGACGAACTTGTTGCTACGCTTTCCGAGTTGATTATCCCAGAAACAGATACGCCAGGAGCACGCGCAGCCAAGGTACACGAGTTCGCGGATAATATGCTCACGGACTGGTACGATGAGGCTGAAGTAGAGGAGTTCCTGGCAGGATTGGAAGATGTTCAGCAACGCGCCAGAGAATATGGCGCAGCATCCTTCATGGACCTGGATTCTGACAGACAGATCGAAATCCTGACCCAGATGGAAAAAGAGGTGAAAGAGTGGCGCGAAAATGGGGAACCGGGGGCAACTCCCTTCTTTCAAACGATCAAATCACTAACACTCTTTGGCTATTATACTTCCGAGGTTGGCGCGACGCAAGAATTGCGTGTAAATCCGATGGGAGTTTATAGGCCAGATATTCCTTTTTCTGAAATTGGCCGTGCATGGGCCTGATCAGTAACCTAAATCCAAACGCATTATGAACAGACGAACTTTTCTACAATCATCGGTAGCACTTCCGGCAGCTGTGGGGGCATTGGCTGGTTTTTCTTCAGGTAAAGTACCTGGGCTTCAGGGATCAAAAGCGTTGGCACGTCCACGCTCTCTGGAGAGTATTGGGGTACAATTATACACCGTTAGGCATCTCATGTCAAGTGATTACGAGG
>JAPPBZ010000124.1 GCA_026702635.1 Bacteroidota bacterium | reverse complement strand
CGGAGCCATCACTTTGCAGACGAGTGAACAGCGAAGCTTCCAAATGTCACCAATCTCTTATGTCTCTATTGAATTGGAGGAGGCATCGCGTGGAAGCTACACATTGGAGGTAGTAGTAGAGGATCTGGTTACGGGGGCAGCTGCACAGGCTGTAAGAGCACTGACGCTGCAGTAGATCTGACTATTTTTTCCGCGAGACCACATAATGGCTGAGCGCGTACATGGCTCTGCGAGCCTCGGAGTCTGGAAAAACTTCCAGTAAAGATTGTGCCGCTTTCACATGATCCTTCATACGCTCTTGCGCGTAGGCAAGCCCTCCGGTTGACTCGACAAACTCGAGAATGATCTGCCGACTCTCCTTTGACTGTTTACCTCTGCGTATAATTCTCAGGATTCGTTTCCGCTCGGACGGGTCTGCCACTTCAAGTGCATGGATCAGAGGAAGCGTCACCAGTTTCTTTTGAAGGTCTGCTCCAACAGGCTTCCCAACTTCCTGCGTCCCAAAATCAAAGAGATCATCCCGGATCTGAAATGCCAGCCCCAATTGCTCCCCATACTCTCCCATAGCTTTCAGGCTTTGATCGTCTGCACCCGCACTTAATGCACCACAGCGTGTGCACGCGGACAGGAGTGAGGCCGTTTTGTCCGAAATAATCCTGTAATAGGATTCTTCGTCAATATCCATATTGCGAGCACGCTGTACCTGGCGGAGTTCTCCCTCGCTCATACGTTTAACTGCGTCACTGAGAACGCGCAACAGATCAAAGTCATCATGCTCCAGTGCCAGGAGCAAGCCGCGGCTTAGAAAGTAGTCCCCAAGCAGAACGGCCACCTTGTTGCCCCAGAGTGCATTGATGGAAAAGGCACCCCGCCGTTTTTCTGATTTATCTACCACATCATCGTGCACAAGTGTAGCTGTATGAAGCAGTTCAACAAGCGCAGCAGCACGATAACTCCGCTCTCGGATACCTCCACATGTTTTAGCGGTCAGAAGCACCAAAAGTGGCCGGATCCGTTTCCCCTTCTGACGCAGAAAATACTGCAGCACCAAGTTTAGCAGCCCGTGATCCACACGCATGGCCGCCTTAAAATGGCGGGAAAATTCCTTCAGGTCGTCCTCCACAACGGATTGAAAGTCTCGCACCGCAACCGCCGGCTCCTTCTGGTTTCCCTCCATCAATGCAGTAATACGTTAAGAGATTTGGTTAGAGCTCACGTTTCAATTCCTCATAAGAATATCAACCAAAACCATGACGATTTTGGCGGAGCAGTATCAGGAAGAATGGCACGCCGCAAAGCGCTGTAACAATGCCAACCGGCAATTGTGCGCCGGGCAAAAGGGCTCTGGCCGCAACGTCTGCCCAGAGAAGAAAAATTGCTCCGGCGATAAAGCTCGCTGGTAATACCCGTCTATGGGTCACGCCGGTGAAGGAACGGACGGCGTGAGGAACAATCAACCCCACAAACCCAATTGCTCCACTTGCGGCAACGATTGATCCTGTCACGAGCGAAGCCAGAACAATCAGGATTCGTTTCACAGACTCAACCGGCACACCGAGAGAATGGGCAGACTCATCGCCCGTCAGCATCCCATCCAGTGGCCGCGCTAACACAAGTAGTACGACAAGACCGATTGAGACGGCAATTGCAGGCCAGATGAGTGCATTCCAAGTTGCCAAATGTAGTGAACCCAGAAGCCAGAATAAAACCGATCTCAGCTTATCTGGATCAGGAGAAGACAGAGTGATAAAGGAGGCCAATGCTCCCATCAGAGATGCGACGGCAACCCCGGCCAAAAGCAGCCTAGTTACGGACAGATGTCCCCGGCTACCTGCGACGCTGTAGACGATGAGGATCGCACATAATCCTCCTGCGAAGGCGGCAATCGGCATCGAAAGTGCTTTTGAAATCAGGGGAGGCAAAAAGCCCAGATAGAACAATGATGCACCCGCGGTTGCACCACTGGAGATCCCCAGGATGTAGGGCTCTGCCAGCGGATTGCGAACCAAGGTTTGCATTGCAGCTCCAATGATTCCCAGTCCACCTCCTACAATTAGGGCAAGTACAGCACGAGGAAGACGCAGCTGCCAAACAATACGATCTGCAATGGGATCTGGAGTGGCACCATATCCAAATGTAACATGGTGCCACAATACCGACAGTGCTTCGGTAAACGACACCTCTCTTCCCATGCTCACGGAGATCACCACACTAAAAAGTGCCAAGGCCAGTAACGCAGTTGTCCAGCGGTTCATGGATTCGTCATAGCTTCAGGATGCAGCACTCGCGCGAGTTCCCAGGACCCAGCCACGAGACGCGGACCGGGCCGTAATATGGCGGGGTCAAGTCCAAAGCCCTGGTCAGAAACAATGGCGGGCAAGATATCCCAGTCTGGATGAAGTGTAATCAGCTGGGAA
>JAPPBZ010000115.1 GCA_026702635.1 Bacteroidota bacterium | reverse complement strand
AAATGCGCTCGCTGAATATTTCATCCTGATTCTCAGCGAGATTGGCCGGATCATAGCCTACGGAGGTGATTGCGTCCATATCCTGCCGATCCCAGACGACTCCGAGTAGATTACCGTTCGGTAGGGGGACCACATCATGGTGCAGCATGTACGTATCGGCCACAAAGTCGTACTGCCACCGCACTGTACCATCCCATTCGATAATTTCGAGCCGTCCAGATCGACCTTGAACATCCATCCATGCGCTGGGGGCGCCAGAAACTCTGAACAGAGCCCCATCGGACAATAGTCGGTTGGTACTTCCAAACATGGCGCTGACACCCCATTGATGCACGATTTGCCCTTCCAGATTGATCAAATAGACGCTGGGGTGGAGCAATGGGGCAATCAAGGTATACCCTTCATATGCACCCGGATCATTGCGCATAAGCCCCACGGTTTGATCCTGTGCCTGTACTGGAAATGTAAACAGCAGAACAGAGGCGAAAAGGTATGCCTTACAGGATAACAGCAAGGTATCGGTCACATTTTGTTTCATGGGATGACGCATGTTCTATTGATTGTGTGGATAAATGGGGAGACGTTCAATGCGGTGAAATGTAATTCCGTACATTGCTTCTCCGTCATTGCGTATGACAGCTTCATAGACTACATCCTTTGTGGCGTAGTCAACTTCAACCGTTTTCCCGTTGGGCCCATTTTCAAAATTGGCACCGGGCATGAAGACGACGGTATTCTCGTCTTGGTGATAATCAACATCCGATACGATGCTTGAATAGGTTGTATGGCCACGTTCACGGCCATATTCCCAAACCTGCTGAATCGTCATCGCCTCCTCATCAATTCGATATTCGACTGCCCGGCTGAACACAGGCTGCCCTTGGTAATGTCGGTTATCCCCGTTGTCGAATAAAAACAGGGTTCCCTGTGGCGTTAACTTAGGTGCGTGCTGATACCATGCCCACGAGAATTCCGAATGGTCACTAAACCCTGCAAGCACCCGGGAATCTGTGATGGGCACCCCATTTGCATCCAGGGGTTGTAAGAGTTTGGTCTTTAAGTCCGTTCCATCCCCAGACCGGTTCCAGCCTCTATGCGGTGCCAAAAGCCAAATCAATTCATTGTTACGAGTCAGCTTTACGGTCCCTTGAACACGTCCAGACACGATGATCGCATCCTTCTCTTCGTCATAGGCTAGGCCATTTGCATGGAACCAGTCTCTGGAATTACTACTCCATATGCGCCGCCGCGAATCCAGCGACTGTCTGAGATCCCATACCTGCACAATGATTCCGCTTTCGCGGTCAATCTCCAAGATATGATCCTCTACGGTAGGGAGTCCATGTTTATTGACCGTTGCTAATAAATTTCCGTTCGGGAGTTCGAGAACGTTATGGTGAAAGGAGTACCCCGGCAAAGGCCACTCATTGACGACTCTGCCCAACATGTCCATCTCAACCAGGCGTCCGCTGCGACCGTCGCCGAAGTAGAGATTACCATTTTTGAGGCGCTCAACGCCGGCATCATAAAACAGATTTCCCAGTACCGGATGTGCATCCATATTGGCATACCATCGAATATGCCCGTGTTGGTCAAAAATGAACGGGATTTGTGGTAACTCACGATTGGTGTGTCCGAAGTAACTCACTAGGTTCATACCCGGCTTTTTTCGCCCTGTATTGACGCGAACATTGATGGTTGGGAGTTCCGGTAAGAGATGTGAGGTATCAATAGGGCGGGTTTCCTCTCCCAGTAATTGATTCGCATTGTCATAGAATCGAATATGCAAGGTGTTGCTGTGCGATGCGTAGAGACCGAGCACCGGGAGTGTAAATGAAGTGCCGGTTTCTTCAAAGCGGTGGATGAGATTTTCTTCATCATCGTTGCGGCTTGCGATTTCCAGTTCTACTTGGACGGCTTGTGTGGTTTGCAGCTTGAGCTCTGCCGAAAGGGGGGTATAGCCAGTTGGATTGAGGATCAGGCTTTCACTCGTGATCAGATGCCCAAGTCCTTTCTCGGTCGTTCCTGGATCCATTGGGCCACTATCACAGCCAAGCAGGAAAGAGAAGGCAAAAGCGAGGAGAGAATATTTCGGGGAAGATGTCATCTGGGGCTACGATTCTGCACGTTCACCGGAAATTAGGACCACAGTGGGCTTGTTCTGCCCCCTTCGGGCCTAGTCTGCACCACTAGCCGGGAGGCTGACCACAAGGAATCAAGGATCATTCTGGCAGGACAAAGGGACACAGCTGTTTCCGAAGATACTGAATCCGTCAAAAACCACGCCTTCTTTCATTTCGGGATTGCAATGCACCAATGGGATCAGTAAAATTTTGGCTAATCAGGCGCGGCCCTATCTTCTTCGTCATACCAACATGAGATGATACAGGTGAGGTGTGTGCAGAGACAATTTAATGACACTA
>JAPPBZ010000134.1 GCA_026702635.1 Bacteroidota bacterium | reverse complement strand
TGTGGGGCTGCTGTTTGGCGGTGGGATTCTTGTTGCAGAGTTGCTCCAACAGCCAGCAGGGGTCAACAATAATGGCGTATGGTTTTCCGGGGTGACTGCACGTGGGATGGCAGGATGGATACTGGGGATCGTATTTACCGGTTTCTATATCATCCTTTACTGGGCCCCCTCAAACCTTGAACAGCTCGTGCGGGCCTCCGATGGCCTGAGTGTGGCGATACGTGGGGGCCCTGCGGACCAATGGTTTTTGTATGGACTTTTTTATACCCTCGCCGTGCTCGTGATGGGAGCCCGGATGCTCATCAAGTACCGGGACAATCGCTACCAGATTCTGCGCACAATTTCGGTGATGTTTTTTCAGTTGGGACTGGCGTTTTTGATCCCCAACCTTATGGTACTCTTGAATGAGCCCGAGTTTTATTTTAGTTATTTCTGGCCCCTCAAGTACGATTACCTGTGGCCGAGTACCTTCAGCTCATTGACACAAGGGCCTGGTCTGGGGATTTTTCTGTTATTCTGGACCGCTGTAATGACCGTGATTGCCACACCGGTCTTAACCTATTTCTATGGGAAGCGCTGGTACTGCTCATGGGTCTGTGGTTGTGGTGGTCTCGCAGAGACGGCAGGGGACCCGTTCCGGCATCTTTCTGACAAATCAACCAAGGCATGGAAAATTGAGCGCTGGATGGTACACAGCGTTCTGGTGTTCGTGGTAGTGACGACCCTGATGCTCTGGGGCAATCAGTGGCTGGGCGGCGCCCTGCTGGGGGAAATGTCGCAAGAATTTTCAAGATGGTATGGGTTCTTTATTGGGTTGATTTTTGCGGGAGTGATCGGCGTTGGTTTCTATCCAATTATGGGATCCCGCGTGTGGTGTCGATTTGGGTGCCCAATGGCGGCCGTGCTTGGTATTTTGCAAAAATATTTCTCCAGATTCAGGATCACGACCAACGGCGGGCAATGTATTTCGTGCGGGAACTGCTCAACCTACTGCGAAATGGGGATTGATGTGAGGTGGTATGCGCAAAGAGGCCAGAATATTGTGCGTGCCTCCTGCGTAGGGTGCGGGATGTGTGCGACGGTGTGTCCCCGAGGTGTACTCCGTTTAGAGAATGGGCCGATGGAAGCCAGGTATAATGGTCCGGTGTTAATTCACCATGATGATATGTCCGTACAGCTAGATGATTCATGGAGGAAATCCCGCTCTCTCATGCCGCCATTCCAGGAGGATCTACCCATCCTGACGGATGATGATCTTTGAGTATGTGCTCATGAAGTTGATCTCAGAGTAAACCCAATCCGGACCGTGCAGCTTCTGAGCAGCGAACTTCCTACATGGCTGGTGGATGTGCAGTTTCGTGGACGATCACGTCTGATTGCCTGTGCAGTGCTTGAAACGAACCAGGGATTGACGTTGATTGACCCAGGACCTTCAAGCACGTTGCATACGTTGGAACAGGCATTGAATTCTCGTGGCGGACTAGAGGCAGTTCAGAACGTGGTTCTGACACATATTCATTTAGATCACGCTGGCTGCTCGGGCCGATTGGCAGCAGTTCTGCCGAAGCTGAACATTTATGTGCATCCAGTCGGGGTACGTCATCTAATTAACCCTGAACGGCTGATTCAAAGTGCGCGGAGGATTTATGGAGAGCGAATGGATCCGTTATGGGGGGAGATCCTGCCAATTCCTGCAAGGCAGGTTCACACAGTAGAGGATGGGGCTGTGCTGGATATAGGTGGTCGCAAGTTAAGATCCTGCTACACGCCCGGGCATGCCTCACATCATATTGCGTGGCTAGAGGATGAAGCGGAAGTGGCATTCACCGGTGATGCTGCAGGGATGAGAATTGAAGGTGCAGACTATATCATTCCCGTCGCGCCACCGCCAGATATTGATTTGGTTCAATGGGAGGAGTCGCTTACAAAGCTGGAAGTAGAAGCCCCAAAGAAGCTGTTTCTGACCCATTTTGGCGTTGTAAACGATGTAAAGAAGCATCTATCTGAAATGCGTAGACGACTGCGTGCATGGGCAGGTGAAGTTCAGGGCTCCCTGAAGGATGATTCCAAATCCGATGCCGTGCGGGCAAAAGCCTTTCATGCCTCAGAAATGAAGCAGATGCACGCCCTGGTGGATGAATCATTTCGGGAGCCATACAACTATATGGGGCAGCCGCGTGAGAGCTGGTACGGCTTTGCGCGCTATTGGCGCAAAAAGGATCGGAAATAGGGTCGCGCGCAGCCATGTCATCCGCTCCATCTTGCGGCTCGGGTAATGCAAGTACAATTGATGGATCTCTATCCAGTGGTAGATATTCATGTATGCGCGTATAAGCTTGGATATTGATAGAAATTTCGAATAACATGGCGAAAATCTGGAAAAGTGATGTAACCGTGGAACAGCTGAACAGTCGAGGAAAAGGGACG
>JAPPBZ010000135.1 GCA_026702635.1 Bacteroidota bacterium | reverse complement strand
AAGGTCTCTGCGGTTTGACCGTTACTCCTATCTCTGTATTGATCCGGTTGAATCCATCTCGGCAACGGCAAAGATGGATGATCTGCGGAGTGTACTTCACCGTTATACAGCTGTCAGATGTATGGATAACGGTCCTCCATTTCAGGGGGGACTGGTTGGATTTTTTGATTACGAGTTTGCTGAAAATGGTTCCCCAAAAGCCATACAGACTCGTAACCAAGGCGGTGCAAACTGCCACTTCAGGTTGTATGATACAATTGTCGCTGTGGATCACCATGCCGACCTTACGTGGATCATCTCGTCTGGCTTTAAAAATGGATCAAACAAGCCGTGCGAGGACATCGCAAAAGCACGCATTAACGCAGTCAAACAGGATATCTGCGACATGCCAAAACCTGTTACTCCTGCAGCGGATCTTACCTGGCGCAATGAGATCACAAAACAGGACTATTTGAAAGCAGTACGTGATATCCTTGATTTCATTCACGCCGGTGACATATATCAGGCGAACTTTGCTCAAACTTTCGCGGCAGATTTGCCACGGAGTACGGATCCGTTTCATATCTATCTTTCCACCCGCAAGAGCAATCCTGCTCCCTTTTCTGCGTATGGTGTTTTCGGTAAGCGGAGCATCGCATGTACCTCCCCAGAACGCCTGATCACCGTGAATGCGCAGGGACTGGCCGAAGCAAGACCGATCAAAGGAACGATTGCACGGTCAGACCATCCCGATGAAGATCAACAGCTCAGAGAGCAACTTCTCAAGTCTGAAAAGGACCGCGCTGAAAATATCATGATCGTGGACTTACTTCGCAATGACTTGTCACGAGTCTGTATGCCTCATTCGGTGAGAGTGCCTGAGCTTTGCGTACTGGAATCCTATGCCGGATTGCATCAACTCACATCTTCTGTTCAAGGCCAATTAGAGGATGGTAAGGATGCTTTTGATCTTTTGTCTGCTGTATTTCCCGGAGGATCCATCACAGGAGCGCCGAAACGTCGTTCCATGGAAATCATTGATCAGCTAGAACAATTTTCGCGTCGTGCCTTTTGCGGATCATTCGGATATTTTGGATTTGACGGTGCAGCAGATTTTAACATCATGATCCGGACCATTCAGTTTCAGGACGACCGTGCATGGCTCGCTGTCGGAGGTGGGATTACTTCTTTGTCCCATCCAGATGAGGAGTATTCTGAGACCTTGCTGAAGGCGCAGAAGATACTTGATGGGACTGAAAAAGCAAGCGTTGAATGATCTTGATACTTGACAACCGAGACAGCTTTGTCTACAATCTCAGCCGATATTTTAGGGAGCTTGGTGAGGCGACCGATGTGGTTGGATCTGATCATGTAACGCTGGATGATATTGAAGTAATGCAGCCTAAAGCACTGGTGATTTCGCCAGGCCCCTGCACACCAAATGAAGCCGGGATCAGTTTGAGTGTAACCTCGCATTTTTCTGGGCGAATCCCGATCCTGGGCGTATGCCTCGGCCATCAGGTGATCGCACAGTCCTATGGTGCGGTTGTGACACATGCCCGGTTCCCGAAGTATGGTCGGGCGAGCTCTATGATACACGATGGATGTGGTCTGTTCAAAGGGTTACCCAATCCGTTGATCGCAGGCCTGTACCACTCCCTAATCGTGACACAAGTTGATAAAAATGATCTGATCATTCAGGCCAAATCACCAGAGGGGGAAATCATGGCCCTGCGACACAAGCAGAACCCTACATTTGGCGTTCAATTTCATCCAGAATCAATATTGAGTAAATCTGGACATAAACTCCTGCATAATTTCGTACAGATTGTAGAGCGGTTTCAATGTTCCTCTTAGAGCAGTCAGGCAGACAACACGCGGTTCGTCCTTTTGATCTACGAGATCGGGGATTACTGCTTGCAGATGGGGTATTCGACACGTCCTTGATTGTGTGCGGCACCATGGTCCTGCGCTCGGCTCATGTGAACAGGCTTGTGCGTGATGCCGCTGCGCTTGAGATTAACATTGATCAGCAAAGGATCAACGATCTACTCGATAACAACCTGACTGAAGATCATAATGGAGTGTTGCGCATCATGGTCACATCAGGCCCTGCAGAAAGATGGAGTTTGAATACTCAAATGATACCTCCAACAGTTCTACTGAGCCTATCACCGCTGAACAAGAGTGATCAGTTTAAGCCAATCTCACTGCAAACCAGTCTTATTCGCCGAAATCATACCTCACTCACAAGCCGCCACAAAACTCTTGCCTATACGGATAACCTGGCAGCTCTGCGAGCCGCCCGTGCCGAAGGCTATGACGATGCACTCTTCTTAAATACCTGCGGGAATGTTTGCTGCGTTACGACCGGGAATCTGTTTCTGAAAATTAGCAACACCTGGATGACTCCACCGGTGTCCGACGGTATCCTGCCAGGGATCATGCG
>JAPPBZ010000169.1 GCA_026702635.1 Bacteroidota bacterium | reverse complement strand
AGGGGCTTTCGGCAAACTGTGGCCTGTTTAATTATCCAATTCTGCAAGCCTCCGATATCCTCATCTACGGAGGAACATTGGTCCCCGTGGGGGCAGATCAGAAGCAACATATTGAAATTGCAAGGGATACTGCCCAACGGTTTAACCGTACGTGGTCTCCTGACCAGCCACTGTTTCCAATACCTGACGCGCACATTATGAAAAACGTTGCGATCGTTCCTGGAATTGATGGACGCAAAATGTCGAAGAGCTACGACAATACAATCGGGATTTTTGAGGAGGGTAAAGCGTTGACTAACCGTATTAAGCGTATTGTAACCGACTCCACTCCACTCGAAGACCCCAAAGACCCCGATCGGGACAATGTATTTGCCCTGATTCGGCTGTTTGCGTCTGAAGACCAGCAGGCGGAAATCAGAGAAGCCTATCGGCGCGGAGGATATGGCTACGGACATGCCAAGAGTGTACTGACACAGCTGATTACCGAATACTTTGCACCGGCGCGTGAAAAAAGAAGAGAACTGCTCAAAGATCCCGACTATGTTCGGGATGTACTTCGCCAGGGAGGCATCAATGCACGCAAACGGGCAGAAGCGTGTATGGACAAGGTTCGAGAACTTACGGGCCTCATTACTACGTACAGGGTTTGATTCTAGTTATCGACAATTACGATTCCTTTACCTATAATCTGGTACAACTGATTGGCTGTACCACAGGGGAGATTCGTGTTGAGCGTAATGACGTGCTAACCCCCAAAGAAATTAGTGTCATGTCTCCCGATGGGATCGTGATCTCTCCTGGGCCAGGCCGTCCGATAGATGCAGGCATCTGCAACGAGGTTGTAGCTAAACTCGGCCCTACGATCCCAATACTAGGGATTTGTCTCGGGCATCAGGTTATTGGAGAGGTCTATGGAGCAGAAGTGACGTATGCTCCAACTCTGATGCATGGAAAAACCAGTACGGTGTGCCATCATGGGAATCAACTTTTTAAGGGGGTCCCTCCGCAATTTGAAGCGACACGATACCATTCTCTCGTATTGCATCCTCAGTCAATTCCAGACTGCCTTGTGGTCACCGCTGCAACTCCTGATGGAGTCATCATGGGTGTACAGCATGCCACCCATCCCGTCGAGGGGGTGCAATTCCACCCGGAAAGTGTTATGACTCGTGATGGTCCCACGTTGGTTAATAATTGGCTTGCACGTCTCGGGATTCAACCATGACAGAATATTTACAGATTCTCGCACAAGGGAAATCCCTTTCAGCAGAACAGGCCGCGGATGCAATGCACCAGATCATGCAAGGGAAAGCGGATCCGATTCAGATTGCCGGCTTATTGATGGGCATGCGGGCTCGGGGAGAATCCATTGAAGAGCTGACGGCATTTGTGCGTGTCATGCGAACCTATTTTGTCCCTGTCGCATGTGAGGATCCGCATGCGATTGACGTATGCGGGACGGGGGGAGATGGAACGCATACATTCAATATCTCTACTGCGGCAGCACTCGTGTGTGCGGGTGCGGGCGTGACCGTCGCGAAACATGGCAACCGGAGTGTATCCTCCAAGTCCGGCAGTGCAGATGTGCTTGAAGCACTGGGAGTGAATGTAAATCTCAACGCTGATGAAGTTGCATCCTGCCTCAAAGAGGTCGGGATCGGGTTTATCTTTGCCCGACACTATCATCCGGCAATGCGTCATGTGATGCCGGTTCGAACAACCCTGCGCTCACGCACCGCCTTCAATATACTGGGACCACTTTGTAACCCGGCAAACGTGAAACGGCAAGTGATTGGAGCCTTTGATTTGGAGACTGCACAAGTCATCGCTGCAATCATGCATGAACTGGGCGCCGAACACATCATTACGCTCCATTCTGAAGACGGGCTCGATGAGGTCTCCATCTCCGCCCCCACAGTGCTCATTGAATACCGCCGTACAGATCAGGGGCCCAGAAAAACTCGTATCGAACCTGAATCCTACGGCCTCAAGAAAGCGGATCTTTCCAGCCTTACGGGAGGAGATGCCAAGGAAAATGCTACAATGATTCGCTCCGTCCTCCTGGGAGATCCAGGGCCATGCCGGGATGTCGTGATCCTCAATAGTGCACTTGGATTATGGGTGTCAGGCCGCTATTCGGGTATGGAGGATTGTGTTGAGGCTGCACGAGCAAGTATTGATTCGGGCGCCGCTCATGAACGCCTTCAAATGCTCTGCGCAATCAACAACTGACATGACGATTCTTGATCGTATTGTCACGGATGTTCGGTCACAACTGAACGCTCGTAAACAACTGGTTCCAGTGCATGAACTGGAATCTTCTATTCGTGCCACCCCAACGGCCAAAGATTTTCAGGCCGCGCTGCAAGCTCCTGGGCTCTCCATCATAGCAGAGATCAAACAGCGCTCCCCCTCGAAAGGCCTTTTGAGA
>JAPPBZ010000333.1 GCA_026702635.1 Bacteroidota bacterium | reverse complement strand
TAACGACCTCTGCACCAAATGGACTGAGACCTCCCCAAGTCTGGGTTGAGTCATAGGAAGAATCAGAAATATGATTATCTCTGCCATGTGTGAGTGTGATGTAGCGGACCCCACGAGCGTAGTAATGTTCGAGATCTTCCACACTTTCAATCGGAGCACCATTCTCCATACCAATAGGAAGCGAAACTAAACCAGCTTCCTTATGCTCAGCCAAGTCAGATGATCGAGTTGCGATGGCGAATTTGTCGGGGGCATTGGTCACAAACCCTTCGACCATATCGATCAACGAGTCCGCCAGTGATTTTGCCGATCCCGGGACGTCCTGACGTACGCTCGGAATATAAACTGATATGAACGGCGCGTTGAGTCCGCCGGCCACTGCCTTGGGGTAGTCAAAATCTCCGCCAATGGTTTCCTGGCTAATATCTTCCATATACGTCGACAAGCGATAGGGCACATCAATATGACCGTCAATGATTAGAAGCTCCCGGGCCAATCTGTGGGCATGGTCCATAGTCGCATCCGGAGTACAGCTTACGGGAATAATTAGAAAAATAGAAAGAAAGAAGAGTCGATTCATTATCGGGCAACAGATGTTTTTCGAAGTTCACGAATCACCGTGACATTGACCTGGCCTGGATAGGTGAGTTCGTCCTGGATTCGGGTAGAAATATTTACCGCGAGTTCTCGCGTCCTTTCGTCAGAAACTTTGGAATACTGGACAATGACGCGGAGTTCTCGCCCGCCTTGGATTGCATATGCCATACTGACCCCATCAAAGGACATTGCAATCGCTTCCATATCCTGCAAGCGTTCAATGTATTCGTCACGACGTATATGTCGCGCCCCTGGACGTGCCCCACTGATTGCATCACATACTTGCACGATTGGGGCGTAAAGGGAGGTCATTTCGGTCTCGTCATGATGAGATCCTACGGCATTACAGATCAGGTGATGTTCTCCGTAACGTTTACAATACTCCATCCCCACAAGTGCATGGGGCTGATCATTTGATTCCTGGAGCACCTTTCCAATGTCGTGCAATAGGCCTGAACGCCGAGCCATCCGGGAATCGAGCCCCATCTCGGAGGCCATGATGGAGCAAAGGTTCGCAACCTGAATACTATGATTGAGTAGATTTTGGCCATAGCTCGTGCGATACTTCATTTTCCCAACAATGGATACGAGCTCCTTGTGCATCCCGCGTAATTTCAGGTCAAGGAGCGTGCGCTCTCCGGTTCTATGGATCTCATCCGTGAGGGTCTCCTCAGCCTTCGCAACGAAGCGCTCAATACTGGCAGGATGAATACGACCATCCCGTATGAGATTGGACAAGGCGGTTCGTGCAACTTCACGTCGATAGGGGTCAAATGAACTGACGACGATGGCACCTGGGGTATCGTCGACAAGCAGGTCAACTCCCGTAGCAGCCTCGAACGCAATGACATTCCTGCCTTCCCGGCCAATTACACGTCCTTTGACATCCTCAGAAGTAATGGGGACAACGGACACGGAGTGGGATTCGGCTTCATCGGACGCGAGGCGCTGCATGGTGGTGAGGATAACCTTACACGCCTCCTCTTTCGCGGTGATCTGTGCCTGATCTCGCAATTCCACCAATTCCAGTGAGATATCCTCCCGTGCTTTTTCAACGAGTTCTTCACGCAGGTGTTGGCGGGCCTCGTCCTGTGTTAGATCTGCAGCCCCTTCCAGCTTATGGACTAGTTCGTGGGTGAGAGCCTTGACGCGCGCCTCCCGAGAATCCAGCCCCCGCTTCTGGGCATCCAACCTGTCGAGGCGCTGAGATGCGTCCTTAGACAACCTCGCAACCTCCGTATGCAGTTTCTCAGTCTGGTGGTTGACCTTCTCGCTTTCTTTCTGAAGAAGCTCAATTATCTGAGTTGCTTCAAGTAGTACGTCCTGTTTTTTTGTTAAGCGCCGATTCCTGTTGTTGAGTTTTTTTCGCTGGCGGTCACTTTTTAGCTTGAGCCGTCGTTTGTCCCGCTCTAGAGCCTCTCGCTCCTGATTGAGTGCAGCTTTATTGGAGTCAAGTTCGCTGCGTTCATGATCGAGTGTTGATTTAGCATCAATTATAACCTTCTCTCTTAGAGATTCAGATTCTTCCTCCGCCAAGGTTAAAATTGACGACGCCTTTTGGCGTGCCTGATTTAGCGTACTCCGAGCATTCAAGTGAGAGATTAACCAAGCAATGCTTAGTCCCGCCCCAAATGTCAACAACAACAGGACGGCTTGCATGCCGTCCATATTATTACAGTTTCGTTAGAATGGCGATACCACCTCACCCCGCAAGGGTTCCTTTTACGGGGCGCGAGCGTCCGCAGCGGCGGGTGTGAACCCTTTTTCATACGATTGGGTGCTGCTCAAACCCTTCCACGATCCTCTGCGCGAAACACGACCAATAGAGGTTGAGG
>JAPPBZ010000039.1 GCA_026702635.1 Bacteroidota bacterium | reverse complement strand
TTGTTTTTGGTTATGGCTGGTTCGTGCAGAGGATGTTCGAATTCTATTAACCGATATGGTTAGGGCTTTGTTGGTTATTGTTCCTATCGGTACTCTCTTGGCTGCCATCTAGCGTAAAATTTGCACATCCGCCTTGGTTCACTCATCCAGAGGAACCAATAACATCCTGCTTAACATAAACTCTCCACCAGAACCGTTAACAAAGTCTCTCTGCCCAATCTCAACTAACTGAATCAAGAACTGATGAGCCTTGCTTATGGTGCCCGATTTACACTATCTTTGGGCTTGGTTTGATACGTCTTGGCTTGGAAATTCTAGGAATAGACATAGGGGGATCCGGGATCAAGGGAGCTCTGGTTGATATTGAATCCGGGCAACTGACTTCGGAGCGTTTCCGCCTTGAGACGCCCACCGGAGCATACCCGAAGGAGGTTGCGGGAGTCGTGCACGCGGTCACGGAGCATTTTTCGTGGAAGAAAAAGGTTGGAGTCACAATGCCTGTACGCATACGTGACGGCATTGCCCGTACGGCCGCAAATATTGATCAATCCTGGATCGGCACAAATGTAGAGGAACTGTTTTCATCTACGTTAGGCTCTGAAGTAACGGTGCTCAACGATGCGGATGCCGCTGGCTATGCAGAAGTCCACTATGGGGCGGCCAAAGGTGCATCTGGAAAGACGCTCGTCCTGACCTTGGGTACAGGCATTGGCTCCAGCCTGTTCGTGGGACCCGTTCTGGTCCCCAACTTGGAACTGGGCCATCTACGCATGGCTGGAACCACTGCGGAAGCTTTGGCAGCCAACAGTATTCGCAAGCGGGATCAACTGTCTTGGAAAAAGTGGGCGAAGCGCCTTCAAAACTACCTGACCTACGTTGAATTCCTTTTTGACCCAAATTTGATTATTCTCGGCGGCGGGGTCAGCCGGCCGAAACGTACCAAGCACTACTTTCACCTGCTCAAAACAACGGCACAACTTCTACCAGCACATTTTCAGAATGAAGCCGGCATTATCGGAGCCGCGTGTGCGGCCCACACTTTAACAGATTGATGCCCTTTTCACCATCAGTCATTCAACAGCAGCTTTCATCGGATGACCCCAGTCTACAAAGATCTGGTTTTGAGCACCTGATTGATGCGCTCAATCATGGGTCTGTGCGGGCGGCTTCCCGCAATGAAGAAGGGATCTGGCAGGCTCATGCCTGGGTGAAGAAAGGTCTGCTTTACGGATTTCGAATCGGGAGACTGGAGAGAATCGCTGCGGAGCCGGCTCCCTTCTTTGATAAGCATACGTTTCCGGTCAAACCCCTCAACGTCACCGATCATGTTCGACTAGTACCTGGAGGCTCCTCCATTCGGACTGGCTGCTATGTCAGTCCGAGCGTCATCTGCATGCCCCCGATGTACATCAATACGGGGGCATATGTGGATGAGGGAACCATGGTGGACTCACACGCTCTTGTAGGTAGTTGTGCTCAGGTTGGAAAACGAGTGCATGTATCGGCTGCAGTGCAGATTGGTGGTGTATTAGAGCCTCCCGGGGCCCTCCCGGTGATCATAGAGGATGACTGCTTCCTTGGCGGCGGTTGCGGTGTTTATGAAGGCTGCATCGTTCGAGAAGGTGCCGTTCTGGCTCCTGGTGTCATTCTGACCAATTCCACGCGACTCTACGATCTAGTCCATGAACAGATCGTCAAACCGGGTGAGGTACCTGCCGGTGCTGTTGTTGTCCCCGGGAGCCGTTCCAAATCAGGTTCCTTTGCCCGTGAGCATGGGATTTCCACGTATGTGCCCGTGATCGTGAAGTATCGCGACACTCAGACAGATGCGGCAACGGAACTGGAATCGGCGCTGCGTTAACCCACCGCATATTGAGATCGTTAGCAGAGCTACCCTAGCTGGTCAAGTGTAGGGGATTCACTTTTTTTCGGATACTCTGGAATCTAATCACCATTTCTGTGGGGCCTGATGGCTTGACACGGCACCGCTCATATGTAGCTGCGATTTGTTTATATTAATCGGGGCTTCACAATTTGATCATTCTCAGAATTCCATTCCAATTAACTCGGACACATGGTTAATCGTAATCGTCTCTTTTATGGCAGCTGTCTTGCCTTGCTAACGACAGCATTTGCTTTCACTGTCATTTCTGGTATTGCCTTCTCGGTGAAATCAGAGTTTGTTCTCACAAATGCACAGCTGGGGGTTTTCACCGGTGTGTTCTTCATTGGATTCACCATCAGTCAGGCCATTTTTTCTCCACTCTGCGATATAATTGGAATGCGGTGGATTGTGCGAGGAGCATTCGTGACACATGTAGCCGGAGCAATACTGATCATGACTGCCCCGAGCTATGTGCCTGCCGTTGCCGGGTCATTGTGTGCCGGACTTGGTGCCGGCCTGGTTGAAGCCGGGTGTAATCCGCTTGTTGCAGCACTCTATCCAGACAACAAGACCTCCAAGCTGAACCATTTTCACATGTGGTTCCCCTACGGAAACCTGATTGCCGCCATCCTTCTGACCCTCGTCTTCGCACAACTTGGAGGAGGTTGGCGCGCACAACCCTTACTGATCTTGATCCCCGCGCTAGGATATGGCTTGATGATGTTTACAGCTCCCTTCCCACAAACGGAGGGAGTCCAGGCCGGGGTCTCTGTAGGTCAATCATTTAAAGCGCTCTTTGCCCCGATTATGCTCATCATGTTACCTATGATGTTGCTCACGGCCTCGATGGAGCTGCCTCCGTCAAGTTGGGTTCCCCCTGTACTCCAGGCAGGTGGGATCGATGGATTGCTCGTGTTCGGATTCGTGTTTGGCATCATGGGCACGCTTCGCCTACTCGCTGGTCCGGTAGTTCGAGTTCTTACCCCGACCGGCATCCTGTTTGGGGGCGCGGTTCTTGCCACACTGGGGCTCTACCTGTTCAGTATGGCGCAATCAACACTAATGGCTTTTCTGACAGCCGCAATCTGGGCCGTCGGGATTGCTTATTTCTGGCCGACCATGTTGGGCTATGTGTCTGAACGAAATCCCAAGAGCGGAGCCTTGGGGCTCGGCGTTATGGGGGCCGTAGGGATGTTGGCGTCCTTCCTTGTCACGCCCTGGCTGGGTAGCGTTGCCGACGACCGGGGACACGACACGCTAGACAGTCCGGTGGTTGTCGAAATATTTGAAGATGTGAATCTCCAATTCCCGGGTATCGCCGACAACGCTGGAGCACAAGCCGGTGATATTATGGCCGTAAATGCCACGGTTGAGGATGTGCTGGCACAATACGAAAGCAATGGAGAACTGCCTCGTGGAAGTACCATGCAAGCACTCAGGGCCGTCAGCGGATCCGGTGTAGCTTCAGATGTCGTAGACCGGGCACAGGCGGAACTGAATCCTGCCGATAATGAGGGGGGCCGGCGCTCTTTCCGTACGCTGGCACCTTTTGGTTTCATCCTGATCGTGGTGTTCGGACTTCTGCTATTGCGGGACCTCCGGGCCGGTGGTTACCGGGCAGAAAAGCTTGGAAGGCAGGAAGCATAGGAGCTCCCCCAATTCTAGTCTGCTGACAAGATCATTGCATCCCGAAGCACCTCTGCTGGATGCAACACGCGCTTGATGTCGTAGTGCTGTAGCTGGTGGCGGCAACTGGTGCCCGGAGCAACAATCAGTGCATCCCTGCCAGCACTGCGTATTTCGGGAACCAAGCGCCTTTCTGCCATCTTTCGAGAGATCGCATAGTGCTCTTTCTCATAGCCAAATGCACCCGCCATTCCACAACAACTGGAGTCCACCTCACGCACATGATAGTTTTCAGGTAACGCCAGGATTTTTCGTGTTGGCTCCGTTCCTACAAGCGCACGCTGATGGCAATGGCCATGGAGCAAGACTTCTTTTGCAGTGCTTGTAAAGGTCATTGGCAATTGTCCTTCCTCTACAAGGCGGGCAATAAACTCGTCAAACAGTACGGCTTGACTGGCAACTATTCGTGCATCCTCGCTCTCCGGCAACAGGTACAGATATTCGTCACGCATGGAAAGCAAACAGCTGGGCTCCAAGCCTATGATAGGCAGTCCCTGCTTTGCGTATGGCAATAGTCGCTCTACGGTATCCTTTGCCGCAGCACGTGCCCTCTTTACCAATCCTTTTGAGATCAGCGGCCGTCCACAGCAGCGATGCCCCGGCAGGATGACCTCGAAACCGGCGGCCTCCAGCACTTCAACGGCTGCAATGGATACATGCGGGTCGTTAAAGGTGTTGAAAGTATCGTGAAATAATACGACCTGCTTCTTCTGCTGTCCGTTTCGTGAGCGCTGCCTGAACCAGGCAGTAAAGGGTTGCCTGGCAAATGTTGGCATCTTCCGCTGCATAGAGATCCCCAGTGCGCGATCCAGTATGAAACGCACGGGGAGACTCCCCAAAACCCCGTTAAATACGGGTGCGAGTACGCCACTGGTCAGGCGGCTGATTTTTGCGATATCCCCAAACATGCGTGTGCGCAGCGGGATGCCATGTTTCTTGTGATACTGTGCCAAAAACTCGAACTTGATTTTCGCCATATCAACCGAGGAGGGGCACTCGGACTTGCATCCTTTACACTCGACACACAGATCCATCACCTCATACATGCGCTTACTGGTCAACTCTTCGTGGGGCAATTCACCAGAAAGCGCAGCTCTCAGGGCATTGGCACGACCCCGGGTAGTATGCTCTTCCTCACGGGTTACCATGAAACTGGGACACATCACCCCCGCCGTTTCTTTGCGACAGATACCCGCTCCATTACACATCTCCACTGCACGATCAAATCCATGCTCAGCACTGAAGTCAAGATTTAGCTCCAGGGGGATAACTTCATAGTCGGGGCCATAACGCAAATTTTCTGTTCCGGCAGGTGCATCCACAACCACCCCCTGGTTCAATAGTCCTTCGGGATCCCAGATTTGTTTGACTTTCTGATACAGCCGATACAAATCCGGTCCAAAGAATCGCTCATTCATCCAGCTCCGTGCCCGCCCATCCCCATGCTCACTGGAGAGTGCGCCCCCATACCCCTGTAGTAGGTCAACGGCAAAATCAAGAATTTCCGGGATCTTGGCAATCTCCGATGCTTCTTTTGTGTTGATCAGGGGGCGAATATGGACACAACCCGCACTGGCATGTGCGTAATAGGCGACCCGGGTATCCCTCTCTTCACAGAAACGGCCAATTTTCTCCACATACTCTGCCAAGTGCTCGGTCGGAACTGCTGCATCTTCGATAAATGGGATTGGCTTGTGATCTCCCTTGATACTCATTAACAGCCCCAGGCCTGCTTTCCGAACAGCCCACACATTCCCTTGCCGACTAGGTTCCAGCACCGGCAGTACACTATCATTATGGCCCTGTGCAGCGAGAACCGTGCGCAGATATTCAATTTTCGATCGCAATTCTACTTCGCCACTCCCATAAAACTCTGTAATGAGAATACAATCTGGATCTCCCTCAATGAATGTTGAAAGGAGTCGTGCATATTCGGGTACATCCTTACACAATCGCAATCCCAGGTTATCCAATAGCTCAATTGCACTGGGGCTGGCTTCCAGGATGGCTGGAATTTGCCGGAGTGCTTCTACAGTGGAGCCAAAGTGGACAATTGCCAGGCCACGAGCCTCGGGAATGGGAACCAGATTCAGCGTCACATCCTGGATCACCGCCAGAGTCCCCTCTGCACCACACACCAGTTTTGCCAGATTAAACCGCTCGTCCTGGGGGACCTTGAAGGACGCGGCTTTTCCAACAAACCGATCGAGATTGTACCCCCCACACCGCCGCCAGTGACGGGGCGTTCCTTCAATGATTGCTTTGCGATGCTCTGGTGATTGGGTCAGCTCTATCATTTCCTGATAAATTCTTCCTTCAGCACCACTTCGCTGCGCCTTCTTTTTGAGCTCCTCCATCTCTAATGGCCCCAGGTATACCTGTGAACCGTCACTCAGCACGACATTCATGTTGAGAATGTGGTCGGCCGTCATGCCATAACAGATAGAATGGCTTCCGGTTGAGTTATTGCTGACAATTCCTCCCAAAGCAGCTCGATTACTACTGGCCGGATCCGGGCCAAACTGCAATCCAGTCGGTGCGATGCTGTTGTTAAGTTGATCCAGCACAAGACCCGGCTCGGCTCGTACCCAGCCTTCTGCCTCGTTCACCTCTAGGATTCGATTTAAATGGCGGGTAAAGTCCATAACCACTGCTTCGGAAACCGCCTGCCCCGCGAGACTGCTGCCCCCAGTCCGAGGAAGAATCGGGATGCCGAATTTGGCAGCGAGCGTGACTGCCATGTGCACATCATCCCTTGAAGCCGGAAAAAAGACGCCGTGCGGCATCACACTGTAGATACTGGCATCCGTACTATAGAGGACGCGGCTATACTTGTCCGTTCGAACCTCTCCCTGGCTCTCCCTTTTGAGTGCGCGCAAAAAATCTGTCAGTGCCAGATCCTTGTTTTGCATTAATGGCTACGACCGGTGTATAGGATTCTCCCGTTTTGGCTTCGCATGGAGCCAGCTACATACACATCTCCATCCTCTTGACCCATCAGGCACCGTGCCCGCCCCAGCGAGTTCGCCACGCCAACTGCACAAAACCCAATCAGCCGGAAGGGACGTATGGCGGTTGGTTTCATTCGGAAGGTTGTTCTGCGTTTTGATCGTCAAAAAGCATTGGCATTTCGCCAGGAATTTTTCGGTTGAGGTGCTGATAGGCCCGTTTCGTAGCGATACGTCCCCGAGGCGTGCGCTGCATGTATCCTTCCTGGATCAGGTAGGGCTCGTAGACTTCTTCAATCGTACCTGATTCTTCACCCACCGACACGGACAGGGTGGAGAGTCCGGCGGGTCCCCCATTAAATTTATCAATCAGACTCAGAAGAATACGTGTGTCCATTTCATCGAGTCCTTCTTTGTCTACATCTAGCGCGGTGAGTGCCCGGTCAGCAGTTTTGAGGCTTATACGACCGTCTCCTTCGACTTGCGCAAAGTCCCGTGCACGACGCAGGAGGCGGTTTGCAATTCGCGGGGTCCCCCGACTTCGACGGGCGATTTCCCATGCTCCCTCCTTTTCGATTGAGACGTTCAAGATGTTCGCAGAACGTATCAGGATCGCCTGGAGCAGTTCGGCACTGTAATAATCATATCGAAAATCTATCCCGAACCGGCTTCTCAGGGGTGCAGTCAGTAACCCTTTTCGTGTGGTTGCTCCGACCATCGTAAACCTGGGTAGTGGAATCTTTACACTTCGGGCATTGGGGCCACTGTCAATGACAATGTCAATGTAATAATCTTCCATGGCCGAATAAAGATATTCTTCGACCAATGGGGACAGCCGATGCATTTCGTCAATGAACAGAACGTCGCCTTCTTTCAATTTCGTAAGAATTCCTGCCAGATCCGCCGGCTTATCAAGTACGGGGCCGGATGAAGTCGTGATTGAGGCCCCCATTTCCTCCGCAATAATATGGCCAAGCGTTGTGTTGTGGTTACAGAATCCGTTCCCGATAAATGAATGTGAGCCGGGAACGACAAAATCGAATGTTTCTGCCTCAGATGACTCAATCCGCGTGACCGTAGACCACTCAAACTTGTCCGTTATTTTTGGTCTTTCTGTACGGAACCCCTCCAGAGCATCTATATCTCTAACCGTCAGACCAAGGCCCTTCCGGGCCGTAGGCAAACTCTTTGGACACACCAAAACACCGTCCCCCACCTTAATGGATGCGAGAGATCGCCAAGTCAAATAGCCTTGCGTTTCTGCCAGTAGTGGATGTCTTGGCGTGCCTTCTATGTGCTGACCACAGTCCGTACTGAGGCGGATCGTGGGCCCACGCCCACTCGCATACACATGCGACGTATGCTCGGCTCCACATGCCCCCACAACGGTCACGGTATGCTCCCTGTATTCACCAGGTCTCAGGTCATCTGGAATCAGACGTCCCATAGGGACATCGCCTTCTGGAGTTTGGATTTGTGTTTCTGCTGTCACACACTTCCCTAATCCCGGAGGGCCAGACAAGAGCACATGGTCCAGTGCTTCTTCGCGCTCCTGAGCAGCCTGCATAAATATACTCAGATTGCTCTTGATTTTATCCTGGCCGATGAACTCTTTCAGCCTTCGCGGCCGAAGTCGTCTCTCAAAGTCCTCATCGTGCATTTTGGGTGCGATGGTACCCGGGCGATCAGTCATAAGTATATAGGAGCCGTATTGTGTATTGCATAAATTATTCAGTATGCAAGCTGCAAACCCAGTAGCTACCTGCTACGTTTCAAGTACGAGTTGCGGCTAAACATAATATAGATCCTCAAAACATGCTGAATCTGAGTCAAGAATTACGGCTGCAGCAAAAGCTGTCTCCTCAGCAGATCCAGTACATCAAATTATTGCAACTGCCGACACTTGCTTTGGAGCAGCGCATCCAGCAGGAACTGGAAGCGAACCCTCTTCTGGAAGAGGGTGCACCGGATGAAATCATATCGGGATCTGAGGAAGAATCTGCAGAAAGCAGTAATGAAGAAGAATTTGATCTGGAAGACTTGCTCCCGGACGTAGATGACCTGTATGGATACAAGGCCCGCGTAGACGATCATCAGGAAGACCGGGAGATGCCGATTACGTCCGCGGAATCCATGACAGATTATCTGCGCAGTCAAAAAGGTTTTTTGAGTCTGGACCGGCGGGACACACTGATTGCAGAACAAATCATTGGATCCATTGATGAGGATGGTTATCTGAGACGTGAACTCGCTTCGATCGTCGATGATATTACGTTCAATTACCGGGAGGAACTCTCAGAAAAAGATGTCCTGCATGTGTTGCGTCGTATTCAGCGGCTCGACCCGCCTGGCATTGCAGCACGCAGCGTGCAGGAATGTCTGCTCATCCAGTTGGAACTGATGCCGGAGGACACTCCCGGACATGCTGTTGCTGTTCGGGTAATCACGCAGCTGTTTGCTGCATTTTCCCGAAGACAGTATGGGCGGATCAAAGAACGTCTGAATATTGACGATGTCACCCTCAAATCTGCTATTGACCTGATCCAGTCCTGCAATCCGAAGCCTGGTGAAGGTGCAATCACGCCTCAGGAAAACTATGTAACACCTGATTTCCTGGTTCGGAAAGCAGATCAATCGTTTGTGATTCAGCTCAACTCCGGCAATTTCCCAACACTCTCAGTCTCCAAACCTTACCGGGAGATGATGGAGAAGATGTTTGCAGACAAGAAGTCGGATTCAAAAAAGACACCGGATGCCCAAACAAAACAATTCCTTCGGTCCAAGCTTGAGTCGGCAAAATGGTTTATTGATGCCGTGCAACAGCGCCGCAAAACCATGCTCTCGGTCATGCGCGAGATCGTCTCCTTCCAGGAAGCCTTCTTCACCTACGGGGAGGGGTATTTGCGCCCACTGATCCTCAAGGATATTGCTGAACGAATCAGTATGGACATTTCCACGATCAGCCGCGTGGTGAGCGGCAAGTATGTCCAATGTGATTTTGGTGTCTATGAGCTCAAATATTTTTTCTCTGAAGGAGTCGCGACAGACGCTGGCATCAACGTGTCGAACAAAGAAGTCAAGTCCATCATTGCGGGGATGATTGAGCAAGAAGACAAAACGAATCCTTTGACAGATCAGGAAATCACGGCCAACTTGAAAGAAAAGGGATACCGTATAGCAAGACGTACAGTCTCCAAGTACCGAATGCAGCTCGGAATGCCGGTCGCTAGGCTGCGAAGAGAAATTGTTTTAACCTGATCAAGTAGCTGCGCCCTGACATCCGGAGAAGAAATATCAATCCTGCGATACTCTATTGAGAAATAATTTCTTTGTCTGGATTGCGTATATCGGGTTTTCTGCGTGTAAGTGGGTTGCATACGGCACGAAAATGTAACTTTGGTCCGATTTTTGCCGTAGTGATTGGGTGATAGAGCGAAATACTAAACTTTAGTTGCTTCTGACACGCTGCAAAACGAGAAAATGAAAAATTCAAATCCACTTGGAAGACTGTTTGCACGGTACTTGGCTGGCCAGATTGAAGAATCTGTCTGGAAGCGTTTCCTGTCCGCGTTAGAATCGTTTGAATCGATGCCGTCAGAGCGTTCAGCCTTGATTGCGTTCTTTGATGATATCCTCGTAGGAACCGGAGGACGCACGGCACCACAACTTGATCGCTTACTTGCGGAGGCGGTCAAGGCGTAGCGTCTGTTGACAGTTGAAATAAATTCAGGGAATCCTCATTCCTGCAGGGCCAGCATCTCATGATCTGGCCCTTTCTTTTATCTTTCCCGAAGGTAACATTGCCTTTTGTGTTAGATTGCGCCGATACAAAAGCCTCAGCAGACGTGTATAAGCATTTGGCGAGGCCTTGCATTTTCCAACAATGACCCCCAATCAGTATTCAATATGAAGCGGTTCGAAGATCTTTTTCAGGAGTTGAAGGATAAAATAGATCGACAAGACACAGAATCTGGCACCGTCCAGGCGGTGCACGCAGGTTCCCACGAAATTGGAAAAAAGATTCTAGAGGAAGCTGGGGAGGTCTGGATGGCAGCCAACTACGAAACCCGAGAACGCACCGCAGAAGAAATCTCTCAACTGATCTACCATATCCAGGTGATGATGCTTGCCTGTGACTTGTCTCTGGAAGATATTTACCGCCACCTCTAAGCTGCTTTGTCAAATGTTGCAGATTGCACTACCTAATAAGGGAGCGCTCGCCACGGATGCTGTAGAACTGATTCGGGCAGCCGGTTATAAATGTCGGCGCTCGGGCCGCGAGTTACGTGTTCGAGATACGGACAATCAAGTCCTGTTCTATTTCCTGCGCCCCCGTGATATTGCGACCTATGTGAGTAATGGGGTCCTTGACTTGGGTATCATTGGCCGGGATTTTCTGAATGAGCAGCAGGCTGGCCTGGAAGAAATTCTCTCTCTCGGATTCGGGACAGCGCGGCTGTGCTATGCAGGCCCGCGTGACCGCAACCTTACCCCGGACCAGTTTGATGGACTCCGCATCGCAACCTCGTTCAGTCACCTAGTTTCAGCTGATCTAAAAAAAAGAAAAATCCAAGCCGAGATCGTACCTCTCGACGGAGCTGTTGAAGTCTCCATTCAACTGGGTGTCGCGGATATTATTGCTGATCTTGTCCAGACCGGACGTACCCTGGAGGATGCTGGACTCTCTGTCATTGGCGAACCAATTCTACACACTGAGGCTGTATTGACTGGCCGCACCGGAACGGTTGAGGCCAAGTCAGCGGCAGGTCTGTTCGTGCGACGCATTCAGGGAATCCTCTTGGCCAGAACTTATGTGATGATCGAATATGGATGCCCCCGATCATCGCTCGAACGTGTGTGTGAGATCACCCCCGGCATTGAATCACCGACCATTGCTCCCCTGAGTAAACCAGACTGGATTGCAGTGAAAGCTTTGGCGAAACGTGAAGAAGCCAACCAGATTATGGACGATCTGGAGCGACTTGGTGCAACGGGGATTGTGATCACTGATATCCGTACCTGTAGAATCTAAAACCGTGAATCGTTCCCTTTTCAGACTGATGATGCTGATCCTGATTGGCGGAACTGTACTCTCATGCAATGAGCCCGTTACGCTGCAGGACAAAATAGAGACTGTGATCAGCGAGTATCCTAATGCTACGGTCGCTGTAGCGATTCGGGATGCAAGCACACAAACCACTCTGGACATACTTCCCGACCGCCCTTTTCATGCTGCTAGCACGATGAAGGTACCGGTGCAGATTGAAGCATGGCGGAGAGTTCGGGACACTGGCCTTTCCCTGGACTCAACCCTTGAAGTAAAAAACTCTTTCCGCTCAATTGTGGATGGAACTCCCTACCGTATTGAGGAGGATTCGGACGATGCGATCTATGAACGGCTGGGAGAACGCATGACGATCTCGGACTTGATCTATCAAATGATTACCGTATCGTCCAATCTCGCTACGAATCTTCTGATTGACTTTCTGGGAGCAGAGCCTGTTCAGGAAACAGTCAATTCTCTGGGAGCTCCCGGTATGCAGGTACTTCGAGGAGTAGAAGATCTCAAAGCCTTTGAACTTGGTCTCAGCAACTCAACGACAGCCCGCGCTTTGGCAACCCTCTTAGAGGCCATCCACCAGGGAAAAGCAGTCAGCCCCGCGGCAGATAGCAACATGGTTGAGGTACTGCTGGACCAGGCATTCAATGAAATGATTCCCGCCGGACTCCCGTCCGACGTACTGGTTGCACACAAGACCGGGCAAATCACGCGTATTCATCACGATGCCGCCATCATCTACCCACCGAACTCCCCACCCTATGTTCTGATTATTCTGATTGAGGGATTAGAGGACGATGCCGAATCAGCTGCTCTGGGGGCAGGAATCGCACGCACGACGCACGCTGAATTGCGGGGCGAATAGTCAAGCCCCCTCCGTCCAGACTACCTGTATTCCGGATACTTCTCACAGCCTTGCAAGCGGCAATCATCGGCAGGAGAGTTCGGTGCAAAGATGCCAGACTTTTCTGATGATTAGCTACTGCGGCGTCATGGATCCACACGAACCTTGTCTATCAGATTACTCAATCTCGTAACTATCTCTGGATAGTTTGGGGCAAGGTCATTGAATTCCCCGATATCTGTACGCAGATTGTATAACTCAAACCAGGTCCGTTCGGGCTCAGCAAAACGTAGTAGTTTCCAATCTTTTTGGCGGATAGCCTGTACATAATGCCCACCCCAACCGTTGTTGAATTCCCAGTAAAAATATTCGTGCTGGGCGACTGGTCCCTCGTCGCGCAGCAGATTTTGCATCGAAATCCCATTAGTAGATGGTCCAGATGTATCTGCAAAATCTGCAAGCGTAGCAGGGATATCCCAGCTACCCCAAGGATGGTCGCTCACAATGCCTCCTGGGATGATTCCGGGGCCCCAGGCAATCGCAGGTACTCGGATACCGCCTTCGTATAAATCACGTTTTAGCCCGCGCAGAGGACCATTGCTTTCAAAGAAACCGGGATCAGCTCCGCCTTCAATATGTGGACCATTGTCACTGGTGAAAAACACGATCGTGTTGTCATCCAATTCAAGATCGCGGATATGATCCAGTATCCGGCCAACATCTCGATCAAGTCTGGAAACCATACCTGCAAATGCTGCATGAGGTTGCTTCTGTCCACGATAGGTGCCAATGACGCCACAACAGGGAAATGGTTTTTCTGGCATTAGGAGACTTTGTCCCGTACTATCCAGATAGGGTCTCATGGACTCCGACGGCACCAAAAGTTCCGCATGCACCAGCGGATAAGGGAGGTATAACAGGAATGGATGATCCTTGTGACGTGTAATGAAATCTAGTCCCGCTTCCGTAAACAGATCCGGTGTATACTGTGTCGTATCAACAGGTACTCGTTCTGTTTTGCCGTTCTGAATACTGAACAGGTGATCTGTATAGTATGAGTGCGCGTGAACATGCCCCAGGTACCCCAGAAATTCATCAAATCCCTGCCAGTCCGGTGCGCCGTTTTCCGGTGTGCCAAATCCCCACTTACCAAAAATGCCCGTGGAGTAATCTGCTTCCTTCAGTACTTCAGCCACGGTTAAGTCTGTTTCTTGAAGCCCGGGCCCGGCATTGGATCGTGTATGTGAATGTGCCATGTCTACACCTGTCAGGAGGGCTACACGGGATGGTGCGCAGACGGTATGTCCGGCATAGAAGCTCGTGAATCTCATTCCCTCCGCGGCCATTTGGTCAAGTCTTGGCGTATGAATTTTCTTTTGACCATAGGCCCCCAAATCACCGTAACCAAGATCGTCTGCCAGTATCACAATAAAGTTTGGCGGCTGCTCTTGCGCTGTTTGTTTGGAGATGTGCTCGGAAAGAGATGCACTAATCACGGCATTTGATCGACTAGAGGTATCTGCAGGTTGGTAACCCGACAGTTGTATGCTCAGTATCAGGAACGAGATTGTCGAGAAAGTGGCATTCAGTGGACGTTGCATGATGTTATCGGACAAAAGCAGGGTAGGTTTTGAAGCAGATACAAGATACCCGCGAAGAAACTGATATGCTATCTATTGTCGCCGGGGCTATCTGGCAACCCTGAACTGAGAGCTCATTGTACCTGTTGAGCCAAACTCCGGCGATAGGCCAGAAAGTCTGGCATGGTCAGCTCTCTTTCAGGGCCGTTACATGCTCGCTCAGGACCTCAAGTGCTTCATCGATGTGTTCCAGGTGCGTTCGGAATGAGCCGACCGCCAGACGTAGCACAACGGTCCCCCTGATCCTCGTGGATGTCAGGAATACCCGACCATCCCGATGCAGGTTGTTGATCAAGGCGAGATTAAATTCGTTTGCATCACGATCCTGCCAACGCTTCATAATCCTCTCTGCTGGGTTGTCGATCAGGGCAAGATTAAACTCGTTTGCATCTCCCTTTTCGGGGACATAGCGGAACGTAACGATAGATAAATCTGGTGACGGACCAATCTGAACCCCCTCGAAACTTTGGAGACGCTCATACGCGTAACGGGCCAGGTGAATCTTTTCCGACAAAGCCGAGCGGAATGGAGCTACTCCCAGAAGTTTGAGAGGCAACCACATGCGGAGCCCCCGAAAATGTTTGGATAATTCGGGAGATAAATATGCCGGAGAAAGTTCGTGGGCATCCGAGTCCATATCCCGCATGTATTCACCGCGACCACCATGTGCCGGCCCAAGGAATTCCTGGTCACGCACCAGGAGCGCTCCTGTACCAAACGGCAGGAAAAGCGTTTTATGTGGGTCTAGTACCAGGGAATTTGATTGATCCATGCCAGAGAGAACCTCCTGGCCTTCCGGGCAGAGTGCGAAGAACGCGCCGTACGCACCGTCAATATGAAACCACAGATGGTTAGAACGGGCAACAGAGGCGATATCCTCCAATGGGTCCACCGTACCCATATTGGTTGTACCGGCGGAAGCGACAATCAGCCACGGATTCAGACCAGATGCTCGATCGGCTGCAATCGTTTTCTCAAGTGCCTCGGCAGACATCCGGTAGCGATCATCTTCAGCAACCCTGCGTCGTATCGAACTACCCATACCCGCAATGCGGAGCGCCTTGTCCACACAATGGTGTGTGTGCTCGGTCATGTATATGACTGCACGATCATAATCAGCCCCGCGAAGTCCACTTGCCTCACGCGCAGTAATTACCGCAGACAAATTGGCAATACTTCCGCCAGAAGCCAGATAACCGCCAGCCCCTTTGGGATAGCCAACAACCTCTGCCATCCAGCGGATAAGCATATTTTCCATACGAACAGCCCCAGGAGCAGAGTGAAATACCCCAGCATATCGCCCACCGATGGCTGCGAGAAAATCGCCAAATGCTGAATGCGGCAATCCGCCAGATGGAATGTAGCCGAGATATCGGGGGGATCCCGAATTCAGCCCTTCATTATCCACATAATCATACAGAAGTTGTAATGTGTCATCCAGCGAGATCCCTGCCTCAGCTATGGGCGAGGACAGTAATTCCACGCTCCGCTCCTTCGATTTGACAAAGGCAGGAGTCTCACATACGTTTGAAATATGCCGACGGGCGTATCTTTCGACTTTCGTAAACAACTCTCCCAATTCCTCTTGAGTGGGTTCAAGTGCACGGGCCTTCTGCTCAAGTTCAGCCAGAAATTTCTGATTCACTGAATTCTTCCTAACATCGTGTTGCCCGTTGGTGTTGGATGCGGGAACCTGAACTGAATGATTCATGGTGGTAGTATCTTTGGAGAGTTGATAAGAGGCTCCGTGCACTCTGAATTGAGTGAGCAGAAAAGCGTTCACGGAGATCAATCCTGGTCGCATATATCGAATGGGAAATACGACCAGCTACACTCTATATAGGTACGAACATAAACCCAAAATGCTCCACAATTTGTGAAAAAAGATGGACAATCGAAGAGCACTGACCAAAAAAATGCTCGCATCGGGTGCAATCGCTGTTTTGCGTCTCAAAGAAGCATTGTCACTCGAGCCAGCGGTCGATGCGCTCATACGCGGAGGAATCACGGTTCTTGAAGTTACCCTGACAACCCCCAATGCGCTATCCTCAATTGAGGCGCTGCGAAAATCCTACGGCGCAGAGATCTTGATTGGGGCTGGCTCGGTGATCACAGAAGAACAGACTCATGAGGTTGCTTCGGCAGGAGCAAGCTTTATCGTAAGCCCAATCACAAAGAAAGAGGTAATCCACGCCGGGCACGCTTGCGGCTTACCGGTTCTGCCAGGTGCATTGACTCCCACCGAAGTGCAAATCGCTCATGAATACGGGGCGGACATGGTGAAAGTCTTTCCTGCAGAACAGCTGGGATTGAGCTATATAAGAGCACTTTTGGCTCCGCTACCACATTTAAAGTTGGCACCAACAGGAGGCGTAACTCCCGAAAACGCAGGGGAATGGATCCGTGCAGGGGCCGCGGCCGTAGGTTTAGGCAGTGCTCTGTTTGATACAGAGGCTATTCGAAGTGGTCAACTCTCAATACTGACCGAACGTGCTCGCACCCTATGTGCAAATATCGCAGAAGCACGGGAATGAGCCTAATTCACATAATTACCTCGCGCGCATCCGAAGGAATGGTCGAGCAATAAAGGACAGGACAGAACCCATAACCCGCCATGAGGAGCTAACATTCATAGAATCTGACATCGCTATCATCGGGGCCTTGTGCAATTTCTCCTTCAGAACTTCCGTGTAAGTGGCAAAACGATTGACCAGTATGTGAAGTGGTCACTGTGCAAGCTTCTTTCCACCACCTCCAGAATACAGATATCAAGGAGCACTATAGCGTGAGCGCCATCGCTCCGAGCACACCAGCCCTGCTTCCAAGTCCAGGTGGGACGATATACTGGTCAATCTGATCTATCAGTTCTTTCGCCTTTACATACCCGTTCAAGTGTGACTGGACACGTGAATGAATCGCAGGAAACAAATGCTCTTGTTGCATCACTCCGCCGCCCATAATGACCCGTTCAGGTGAGAGAATCAGGATCATATTGGTTACCGCAAACGAGAGGTAATGCGCCACAAACGACCATGCAATATGGTCCGGTGGAAGGGCCTCGGCAGGAGTCCCCCAATGTGCCTGGATCGCCGGCCCGGCCACCATCCCCTCCAGGCAAGCACCATGAAAGGGACAATTTCCCTCGTAATTGTCTCCCTCGGCACGCGGCAAAAAAAGATGTCCCATCTCCGGGTGTACGAGCCCATGAACAGGTTGACCATTCACCAGGGCCCCACCCCCAAAACCCGTCCCAATCGTAAGATAGAGAAGATTCTGCGTCCCCTGCCCGGCTCCCCATAAGTATTCGCCGACCGCAGCACCATTGACATCCGTATCAAAGGCGACTGGGCGTTGCAACTCTCGTGCAATCCGGCCGGCCAAGTCCGTGTTTGACCAGCCTGATTTCGGGGTACTGGTAATAAATCCATAGGTCTCTGAATCTGGTCGCACATCAGCGGGGCCAAATGTGGCGATGCCAATGGAATCCGGCAGTTGAGGCTGTGAACGAAAGAAGTCCACTGCTCGACTGATCGTCTCTTCCGGCGTTGTTGTAGGGAATCGCTCTACGGCATGGATGTCGTCTGGCGGGTGGCCAATTGCACAGACGAATTTCGTTCCCCCTGCTTCGATTCCTCCAAGAAGAGAGTCAGTTTTCACGGTACGAGTTACTGAGTGCGAGTCGCATCTACAAGGATACGAGTCATACGCTCTACAAATGCAGAGGGCTCTGCGAGATTGCCATCCAGAAGAAGGGCACCTTCGTAGACCTGTTCAATGGCTTCTTCGATCAGAGTATCCTGATTTTCAGAAGATTTGAGTGCCAGAATATTTTGCATCAGTGGATGCTCCACATTGATTTCCAGCACTTTCTTCATCCCCTCATAGTCGGGATTCATGGATTTCATCATCCGCTCTAACTGCGGATCAAGTCCATCTTTGGCGGCTACCAGTGTCGCGGCAGAATCAACCAGACGTTTGGAAGCGACCACATCCTGTATCCGGTCCCCCAACTGGAGCCGGAAGAGTGAGAGCAGCGCGTCCCGATCATCCCCAGGCAGCGGTTCCGACTCCTCATCTTCGCCCAGATCAAGCTCGGCCGCAGTCACGCTAGCGAAGCTCTTTTCTTCAAACTTCTGTACGTTTGGAAGCGTAAGTGCATCAATGGGATCCGGTAGAAGCAAAACCTCAATCCCTTTACGAGCAAAAACCTCAAGGTGAGGACTCTTTCGGGCAGACTCAAGAGAATCCGCCAATAGGTAATAAATGGTTTCCTGATCCCCAGTCATACGTTCCACATAATCATGGAGCGACGTCAGATTTTCGCTGTTTGTTGACGGGTAACGCATCAGCTCCAAGAGTTCATCGTGCCGGGACATATCGCTCCAGAGTCCCGTCTTAAGTACTGGACCAAAATTCAGGAAGAACTTCTCATATCGTTCGCCATCGTCGGTAGCCCACTCCTTCAGGAGACCGAGCAACTTGCCGGTCAACGTGGATCGAATGCGCTGGGCAACGGGGCTGTTTTGCGTTACCTCCCGGGACACGTTTAGTGGAAGATCATCCGTATCCACGACACCCCGCACGAAGTGCAGATAATCGGGGAGCAACTCTTCGGCATCGTCACGTACAAACACACCCGAACAGTAGAGATGAAGATCACTCCGACGATCTTCCCGAAAAAATGACACGGGAGCCTGCGCAGGGACGAACAGCAGAGCTTCAAAGGAAAGGAGTCCTTCGATCTGTAGGTGCAGATGTCCGAAAGGCTCTGCAAAATCACCTGTCACGAATTTATAGAACTCATTCCGTTCATCCTCTGTGATGTCTTCCTTGCGCTTTTTCCAGAGTGCCTTTAACGTATTTACCTGATCGGAACCAAGCTGGATAGGAAAGTCCACGAAATTTGAATACTTCCGGATGATGGACCGAACGCGAGTTTCTTCCGCAAATTCTTTTGCCTCCTCTTTCAGATGCAATGTGATCTTGGTTCCATGATCTTCCCTCGTGCCCGGGCTGATCGCATACGTTCCGGTTCCATCACTTGTCCAATTGAATGGCTCGGCCCCCTCATCGGCATACAACGTTTCAAGCACGATTTCATCTGCGACCATGAACGCAGAATAGAAGCCGACACCGAACTGACCAATCAAGCCGGCATCTACTGGTTTACCGGATGCTTTTTGCTCCTCGATAAATGCCAGTGTACCGCTGCTTGCAATGGTCCCCAACCGCTCAATCAGATCCTCGTGCGTCATCCCAATCCCCGTATCCTCTATGGACAGGGTCTTGGTCTCTTTATCTAAAGTAATCGTGATCTGGAGATCTTTATGGTTACCTTCAGAATGATCGGTCAGTTGCCGAAAACGAGCCTTGTTCAGGGCGTCTGACGCATTTGAAATCAATTCCCGAAGGAAGATCTCCTGATTGGTGTAGAGCGAATTGACGATGAGATGCAGCAACTGCTGCATCTCAGCTTTATACTCAAACTGCTGAGTTGATGTGTTCTCGGTCATCCAAATAGGTTCAGGCTACTCTCCCTGGGCAAGTAGTGATTCCCGCTCTGGGAAAATTTGATCTAGTCGACTCTCGAAGATTCTGTACGTAAATTGGCCTCCACCGGGAACCAGAGCAACTGCAGATTCTGCATGCATTGCCTGTATGGACACGGTGGCATTCACATTGGTTGAAAAGTCAACGCGGTAGCTGGCATCTGTCAGAACCTGCACGGGGAGGTCATCGAAGAACCCGTCCGCATTCAGTGGTGCAAATCGACGTAGCCAGTTGGTGATCTGTAAACTATCTCCCGGCTGATCGTCCACCATCCAGGTGCCGCCACCAAAGGAAACCTCATAAGACACATCTTGACGTGTCACCCGGGCAGAAGTAACAGTCCCCATGCCCAGATCAACGACCCCACGGTCTCGCCACCTTTCTGGATCCTGATTTACGGTGACTCGGCCATTGGTTGAATAGACGTTGGGATCGTCTCCGATGCGAACATAAATCGACATATAATCACGCCCCTGTCTCGAAATCACAATCTCCTCTGACCCATCAGGCCACGTAAGCGTGACCGCAGACGCGGTCGAATCAATACCGTAAACTTCGTAGCGATCCGTGTTGCTGGTTGCACGATTATTCAGTGAGAGATCACTCAGTTCGGTTAAAACACGTGCTATTGTTAGCGAGTCGGCAGGCATATCCACAGGCGCACGCATGAACCACCGCGAGCCTTGTTTTTCCAGACTCAGTTCTGTGTCCGGCAACGTAACGGAGATGTGTGTTACTTCATCGGTCGGAAGATCCAACTCCGGTACACGAATACTACTCGGGTTTCGGTCAAACACACCAGATAACCAGGCAAGGACCAAAAGTAGAACCAGCGTGCCACCAAGTACAAGTGTTTGCTTTTGTCGCATAAGTCAGATAGTTACAGGACTACAATTTGTCTTGCACGTCGTCTGCGCCAACGCACAAGTCCCAATAAGACCACAATCAGCAGTGGTCCAAGCATATTGGCATACTTGATTATAGGCCGCATACCCTCCGAGACGTCCCGGAGCGTTCGCGGTTCGATTGATTTTGAGCGAATGCTCAGGAGCGCCTCGTCCTGAACGAGCCAGTCAACCAGATTCAATCCAAACTGAGTACTGCCGCCGTTCGGGGGGACGATGGACTCGTTGACGAAGTCTCCATCTCCTACAACCACTAGTCGGGTTGATGGACTGGTTCTCCCAGGCGTATATACGCTGGGGAACGGTCCAACAAAGGCGGCACCTAACAAATAGGGGCCTCCCGATAGCGTTGCTGAGGTTTCTGTTGGCTGTAGCATAAAGAATCCCTGCTGCAAGCCACTCTGCGGAGACGAATAAATGAGGGGTTCACGCGTCACTCCCGGTGGCAGCGCGGCACTCGTATCAACCGAGCTTACGAAGTAAAACATGAGTTCCTGCAACCGATTCACCATTTGGTTCTCCGAATTGAATCGGGAGGCAACGGGAAAGAGGGGATACTGAATCTGCTGGGCGATGTTGAAAAATCCCTGACGCCGCTGAACGGTGACGACAGAACTCTGCTCATCCATGATCAGGTTCGGGGTGAGGATGATCCCATAATTCGCGAGCAGCGGCTCGATGCCAATATTCAACTCGACAGCCTGGCCCGCCTGCAGGTTCGCAGCCACACGGTTCAGTAAGAACCCGACACGCCCGCCGTCCATGATGTATGCATCCAGCGCCTGGAGATCCGGCTCCGGGATTGTATCGGTTGGTGCAATGACCAGCAGTGCATCTGGACTGTCTGGTCCTTCCAAGTCAGCCGCCGTTACAATCCGAACCTCGTAATTGGTCGAGAGGCTCTGCTGCAGGGTCTGCATGTTCTGCATGGGATCCGGTTCTCCATGACCTGTCCAGAATCCTGCGACCGGCTTCTCTTCACGCGTCAATCGCCGGATTGCACTCGTCAAGTCGTACTCAAGTCGTGACAGATCCTGAATCACCGGGATGGTTTCACGATTATTCTCGTACTCAATCGCGACGCCCATGTAGGCATTCTTCAACTGTACGTTGTCACTTTCAATCACTTGAATCTGGACCGGGGGAATGCCCAGTCGTCCGGCTTCGCCGCGTAGATCCTCATCCTCTCCCGGATCGATAAACTGATACTCAATGTTCTGTCCACCGTACGCGCGGTAGTCATCAAGTTTATCTCTCAAAAACCTCCGATTCGAGGCAAATTGTGCTGGCAGATCAGCAGTAAAGAAGGCCGTAATGGTAACCGGATCTTCAAGAGTCTGGACAATATCTTTGGATGCACGCGAGAGCGAATACACCCGATCGTCCGTTAGGTCCAGTCGCCCGAAGATATTCAGGCCGATCAGGTTGACTACGACCAGAATCGCAGCAGCGAGGAGTAATGTAGTTTGTGCAGAAAAATCTCGTTTCATGGCTCGGCAGTCACAATCAGTCTATTCCGGCCGCTTGGCCAAGGTGTAGGTCGTCAGCAGAAAAGCAAATCCTGTTAACGACACGTAGTAAAGGATATCACGCGTGTCAATCACCCCACGCATCAGGTTCTGGAAATGGTAATCTGCACCCAGATATTGCATGATGACTCCCAGTTGACCAGGAACAAAGTCTGTAATCTTGTCAAGCAAAAACAGCAGGAAGATGATGGCAAAGCCAAGGATGAATGCAACAATCTGGTTGCGGGTCAGGCTGCTGGCCCAGATGCCAATGGCCCCGTAAGTGATCCCCAGTAAAAACAATCCCAGATAGCCTCCAACCGTCCCACCCAAATCCAGATCTCCAAGTAGAGCCAGCGTGACTGCGTACACAAACGTGAGCACAATCGCCAGCAACAACAGGAGTGCAACCGACAGGAGTTTTCCCAGGATGACCTGCCAGTCACGTACCGGAAGAGTCAGGAGTAATTCCAGTGTTCCTGCGCGGCGCTCTTCGGCAAAGGATGACATCGTCAGTGCGGGCATAAAGAACAGAAAAATGAAGGGGGCAATCGAAAACACCGAACGCAGAGAAGCCACGTTCTGTAAGAACAGTGCATTACTGAAAAACCAGCCTGTGATGGCCAGAAATACACATAATACCACGTACGCTGCCGGCCCATCGAAGTAGGCCCTCAACTCACGCTTTGTAAGAATCCAGGTTTGATGCATAGTTCGTCTAAAGTCTTGGATGTACCTATCCGGAATTAACCACTGGTCAATTGCCGGAAGACATCTTCCAGGTTCTTGCCCTCTCGGTGCAGACCAGTCAGTGTCCAGTTATGGCTCACGGCCAGCCGAAACAAGTCCGCCCGGATATCACTTGAGGAGTTCAGCCTGAAGTATGTCTCTCCATTGTCGTCCATGCCGTGCTCAACCACCTCGGCTGGATCCCAGGAGCCAAGAACGGATGCGACCTCCTCCTCATTATCCAGCAAAGTGATGGAGACCTGCTCGCCTCCTGAAAGGCTGGAACGAAGCTCTTCGGGGGTTCCGTCGGCCACCAGGACTCCGTTGTCAATAATGATCACGCGGTCACAGGAGGCCTGCACCTCAGATAGAATATGTGTGGAAAGCACTACTGTCCGCTCTCTCCCGATCTCCCGGATGAGTTCACGAATTTCGACAATCTGGTTTGGATCCAAACCACTCGTTGGCTCATCCAAAATCAAAATGGGAGGGTTATGGATCATTGCCTGGGCGAGGCCAACCCGCTGACGATATCCCTTTGATAACGCATCCACACGCTTCGCGAGGACATCATGGAGACCGCACGCATTGGTCATTGCCCGAATTCGTGCCGGACGATCCTCCGCAGGGATACCGCGCATTGCGGCAACAAACTCCAGATAATCGTAGGTAATCATGTCCGCGTACAGCGGAGTACTTTCCGGCAGGTAACCGATCCGCTCCCGTACTGGAAGTGCCTCTTTACGGATATCCATGCCATCCACCAGAACGGTCCCCTCATTGGGCGGGAGGTAGCCAGTCATGACCTTCATAGTCGTGGACTTACCCGCACCGTTTGGGCCCAGAAAGCCAACGACCTCCCCCTGGTCTACCCGAAAAGATATTGAGCGCACGGCCTCAACAGGACCGTACGATTTACTGAGATTTTGGACCTCAATCATAAGCTAATTCTGAGTTAAACTCCGTTTTACGCCTCTTGGCAGTTACCGTGCCAGAAAAAACTGGGAAAAAGAACGATTGACGGGCTGCGTTTCGTATGGACTTTATCCAGCCTGTGCCAGACTTGTTTGGCTACACTTTCCGGCGTCAGGTATTCAGGTTTTCAACCAGCGCCTGCCCAAACTGGCTGCAGCTGAGCAGGGTCGCTCCCTCCATCAATCGGTGGAAGTCATAGGTGACACGCTTTTGGCTGATCGTCTTTTCGACTGCACCAATGACAGCATCCGCTGCCTCTTTCCAACCCAGATGCCGGAGCATCATTTCGCCGGAAAGCAATACAGAACTCGGATTGACCTTATCCTGTCCTGCATACTTGGGCGCGGTTCCGTGGGTTGCCTCAAACAGGGCCAAACCGGTATCGTAGTTGATATTGGCTCCGGGAGCAATCCCAATCCCTCCGACTTGCGCTGCAAGCGCATCCGAGATGTAGTCCCCGTTCAGATTCATGGTAGCAATCACACTGTACTCTTTGGGCCGGGTCAAAATCTGTTGCAGAAATGCATCCGCAATGACATCTTTAATGATCACCTCATGCCCATCCCGATGAAGTACATGCCAGGGGCCGCCATCCAGCGGCGTTGCCCCAAACTGGTCTGCAGCGACCTTGTATCCCCAGTCACGGAATGCCCCCTCGGTATACTTCATGATATTGCCTTTGTGGACCAGCGTGACACTGGGCTTGCGTTCGGTAATCGCGTACTCAATCGCAGCCCGCACGATCCGCTCCGTCCCCTCTTCCGAGACAGGTTTGATTCCAATCCCACTGCTTCCCGGAAAGCGAATCTTCGAAAAACGCTCCGGGAAAACTTCCCGAAACAGATCTTGGAATCGCCGATTCTCCTCTGTCCCGTGCTCAAATTCAATCCCGGCATAGATATCCTCAGCGTTTTCGCGGAAAATAATCATATCAACCAGTTCAGGATTTCGGACGGGTGACGGGACTCCTGAAAAATATCGTGTGGGACGCACGCACGCATAGAGGTCCAGCCTTTGGCGCAGCGCAACATTCAGACTCCGAATTCCGCCGCCAACCGGTGTTGTCAACGGCCCCTTAATCGCAACACGATAATCCCGGATTGCCTGCAGAGTGTCTTCCGGCAGCCACTCACTGAATTTACGCTGCGCTTTGTCTCCGGCATAAATCTCAAACCAGTGAATGGTCCGCTCATTTCCATATACATGGGAAACCGCACGGTCAAGTACAAACCGGGCAGCCGCCCAGATGTCTGGCCCAATCCCATCCCCCTCAATGAACGGAATGATCGGGTTGTCGGGGACCTGCAGAGCTCCTTCGGAGAATTGGATAGGCTCCCCCGATTTGGGTGAAGCCAAGTGCACATAGGACATGATCAACGATTATATGTATAGATAATTAAGAAGATGGAAGAAGTTAGAGTTTTCCAAAGAGGGAGCGTATACGCAGCTCCCAAACCTTGAAAGCAGCTTCGCGAACAATGGCCGAACTCATTTTACTCTGGCCCTCGGTTCGCTCCGTAAACACAATGGGGATTTCGGACAGGCGAAAGCCCTTTTTCCAGGCACGATACTTCATCTCTACCTGAAATGAATATCCGTTACTGCGGACCGCTTGCAGGTTCACGGATTCAAGCACGCGGCGGTGGTAGGCTACAAACCCTGCAGTGACATCATAGACGGGCAATCCCGTGACAATGCGTGTGTACCAGCTTGCTCCATAGCTGAGCAGTAATCGACCAAGTGGCCAGTCCACCACTCGTACGCCTTTCAGGTACCTGGAGCCGATTGCCAGGTCGCATTGATTGGTTTTGATTGCCCCAATCAGGGTCGGCAGATCATTGGGGTTATGAGAAAGGTCGGCATCCATCTCGCAAATAACCTCATATCCATGCTTCAATGCATGGGCAAAACCGGCGAGATAGGCAGTCCCCAATCCCAGCTTCCCGGAACGTTCCAGAAGATCAATTCGCCCCGGATAGCTTGACTGCGTATGGCGGACAATTTCTGCGGTACCATCCGGTGATCCATCATCCACAACCAGAACATCGAGATCGGACGGCTGCTCCATAACACGGCGAAGCGCCGAAGCAATATTCTCCGCTTCGTTATAGGTTGGGATAATGACGAGGGTGCGATTCATCATCCTCAGCGGGAAGCCCTACAGATTGTGGGGATCCCAAATGCTCCAAAAGGGTACACAGGGGTTGGACTTGATAAAATGCAAGTAGATATCTGACTTATCCTGATACCATGGCTTTGAAGACAAAAAGCAAAGTGCTGCAGAACGGCCATTCGGAAGCCTCCTATGATACTATCGAGGCTGAACTTACCTTTCGGAATTATCCAGGGGACAGGTTTACTCATTCGGATCTCGGACTGAGCGTAGCAGACATTGGCGATATCTATCGAAACATGCTCCTGCAGCGACGCTTTGAGGAGCGATCAGCGCAGATGTATGGCAGGCAAAAAATTGGTGGTTTTCTACACTTATATATTGGTCAGGAAGCCATCTCCACCGGATCGGTCTACGCGTTAAAACCTGGTTTGGATTCTGTCATCACGGCATATCGCGACCATGGTATCGCACTGGCACTAGGAATGTCCTCTAACGAGTGTATGGCCGAACTGTTTGGGCGTGCGGATGGATGCTCAAAAGGAAAGGGCGGCTCCATGCACTTTTTCGACAAGGAAAAAGGACTGTTTGGTGGGCACGGTATTGTGGGCGCTCATATTCCCGTTGCCACAGGCATTGCTTTTGCACATCAGTACAAAAATGACGGAGGCGTGTGTGTATGCTATTTGGGGGACGGAGCCGTTTGGCAAGGGGCTTTTCATGAGGCGTTGAATCTGGCGTCACTCTATGAGCTGCCAGTTATTTACGTGATTGAGAACAACCAGTATGCGATGGGAACCGCGGTTGACCGCTCCGCTGCCGAGACAGATCTATTCAAACAGGGAATCTCTTATGCCATGCCAGGATCCCTAGTGGATGGGATGGATGTATTCAGTGTCTGCCACGCGATGCGGGACCACGTCGCGCTGGCACGTGAAGGAAAACCGTCTTTGATGGAGATCCGAACCTATCGCTACCGAGGACACTCTATGAGTGACCCCGGAAAGTATCGGACCAAAGAAGAACTGGAAGCAAAGAAGAATGAAGACCCTATCCTTCGCCTGAAAAGTTATATCCTGGAAAACACGCTGATGACGAACGAGGAGTTGGATGTGTTGGATGTAGAGGTGAAAGCAGAGGTGGCTGCATCGGTTACGTTTGCGGATGAGAGCCCGTTGCCTCCACTGGAAGCGATCTACGATGATGTATATACGCAGAAAGATTTTCCTTTCCTGACGATTTGAACGATGGCAGAATTACAACTTCGAGAGGCCATTCGCGCCGCGATGGTCGAAGAGATGGACCGGGATGAGGACATCTTCCTCATGGGAGAAGAAGTCGCCGAATACAACGGTGCCTACAAGGTCAGCGAAGGGATGCGTGACCGCTACGGAGACCGGCGCGTGATTGATACACCAATCAGTGAGAACGGGTTTGCAGGCCTGGGACTTGGGGCAGCCATGAATGGGCTGCGGCCCATTATTGAATTCATGACCTGGAACTTCGCGTTCGTGGCAATGGATCAACTGGTCAATAACGCTGCCAAAATCCGCTATATGTCAGGCGGACAGTTTTCCTTCCCGATTGTCTTTCGCGGCCCCAATGGTGCTGCAGGGCAACTGGCAGCAACCCACAATACGTCGGTAGAAGCTCTCTACAGCTGCTTCCCCGGACTGAAAGTGATTTCCATCTCCAATCCGGATGATGCGAAGGGGCTGCTTAAATCAGCAATTCGAGATGACGACCCGGTGATCTTCCTTGAGAGTGAGTTCATGTACGGGATGCGTGGAGAGGTCTCGGATGAAGAGGACTATATCATCCCGATTGGGAAAGCCCGGATTGCCCGCGAGGGAGATGCTGTGACCATCATTGGACACAAC
>JAPPBZ010000207.1 GCA_026702635.1 Bacteroidota bacterium | reverse complement strand
CCACATGCTTTGGGATCGCCAACGTTGGCCGCGCCTTAAAATATCGATCATCCTCCACGGGGATGATCGTGTTCAGACCATCATTACCCCCATCAAGCTGCAGCAGAACTAGAATTCTTTCCGAATCATTCTGGCTGAGCGTATTCAGAACCGAAGAATGTGCCAGCGCATGAACCGCGGTGGAGCCGAGGACCACTGCAGAACCTGCGACGCGCCCCAGGCTGCTGAGAAAATCTCTCCGAGACCACTGGCTATGCTCATCTGTGTGCGCACAACCATGCTCCAGACAACTTCCAAACCGTTCACTCACACTGTATTTCATCACATTACATGAGTTGGTACTCCGGCAATCCGACTAACCACCTGACATACTCCATGGTCTGATATGCAATTCCCTGCCGATTGAGATCCCAACTGTACCAGGGAAAGCCACGAAGAAAAACGCGGGTCAGATCCAAAACATAATCGGGGCCGTTTTGCACTTCATCCGGAATTGGATTGACCATCAGGTCGCCGGCAAACTCTGGAGGTGCATCAATGACAATACTCTCAAGCGGTACTGCCAGAAAGAATTCAGCCAGCGCTACGGGTACTTTGAATACAGCCATCGGATCATTGCTGTCCACCAGCTTACGGGTAATCGAGACCGCATTCACCTTGAAAGACCCGAATTGACCTGGCCACAGTGCCATCGTTAGATTTGACCAGCGCTGCGGCAGGGAAGAGGTTGAAATCCAAGTCCGATACCCCGGCCATCCGGCGACATTGGGAGGGTCTAGTAAACGTTGTGACTGCTGTTCCATCCACCAACGGATTCTGTTCCAGCTGGAACGTTCCGGAACCCCTTGCCCGAACGCTCTGAATAATCCGGTAAACAGGGCGGCCGGGCTTTTAATCTGTGCCCCGATCACTTCTTCAGAGTAAAAATGTTGACTCGAAAACAGGGCTTCTAAAACCGGTACAATTTCGAAGTCGTGATCAATAAAACACTGGGCCAGCTCTTCGACAACTGCCTCATGGGGTGTAACGTACACAAATTCTGTGTAGAGCTTGCTCGCCATGAAATATGCGATCTGGGTTGGACGCTCCTCAAAAAGTACCCTATGCGCACCCCCGAAATCAAACTTTTCCGTCCTGCCAAAGATGGTTTTCTCTTTGTTGTCTCTCCGAACCTGCGTCAGACGAGCGGTGAAATACGTGTAGTTAAGCTCATAGCCAGTGAGTGCACGTGATAATTCGACAATATCTGTTTGGGTATAATTGGGATTGCCATGCCGATCAAACTCCCCCATCGTGAAGAGCTCAAGCAGTTCTCTAGCATAATTTTCGTTTGGATTTTGCCTCGTGCTGAGTCTGCCATCAAGATAGACCAACATTGAAGGATCAATGCCGACCGCAATAGTAAAATCTCTGAAGTTGCCCAGAGCGTGTTGATGAAGCGTGCTCAAATACTTGTAGGCCAGAATGGAATAGAAGTACGTATCGCGCTCTGTCGCGAAATGATCATGCCAAAAAAGCATCATTCGATCCCGAAGACCTCCCGTAACCATCCTGGTCATCCAGACCGCCACCAGCTCTGCAGCCCAGCCAAACTGCTTGTCAAAGTAAGCCTGCTTATCGGCTTGTGTTCCAGCCCAGGGCGGCCACTCCTCATGCCAGGAAGGAGGGTCGGGGGCAGAACGCTCCAAGCCTTCCTGAATGATCTGTTGCGTAACCCGGGAGGCCAGCTGACCGGTTGCTTCCTTGACCTGTTCAACACTGCCCCCAAATGTGGCTCTTCGAAACAGGTGTGCGGATTCGCGAAAGGATAAAGGCTGATCGTAAGGTTCCAGACCTGCGGTCGTTTGCACCGGTGGTGGCAATGCCGTCTTCTCTGAAGATTTTGCACCACGCTCCTTAAAAAGGTGACGAAAACGCTGAGGGGTTTCAAAAATCGAATCCACCGGACAACCTACTGATACGAGTGGACAAGTTACGAAATAGTTCCCCCAATATGTTACAGGAGCGGAATATTACCTTGAGAACCAGCATTGATATTCGTGTTCAACGATAATTGGCGATCTATGCAATACGACAATATGGCAGCAGCCAGAGATGAAAGCCAACCTGGGTTGAGAGCACCAAAACATTTTATTGAAAGGGATTCGGGAGTGTATTTAAAGACCATGGAACAACTCCTGTGCCTTCAAAAATGGTCCCGCTGATGGCGGATTTTTCGCTCTCCATTGGAGCCCAACAGTACCCAGTAGGGACTGCATTGATAGTTCTCTTACAAGCTAAAAACGAAGGCCGAGGCGTTAACCTTGGCTACACCCTGAACCCTTCCGGCCAGGTCCATCACCTGGATGCCACTCAACGAAGGCCGGGGCGCTAACCCCGGCTACACCAACAATAAGCCAATCTTCATGGCTGAACAACAACTTCGCTCAACGAAGGCCAGAAGATT
>JAPPBZ010000073.1 GCA_026702635.1 Bacteroidota bacterium | reverse complement strand
AATCGTGTAGTCCTCCCATAGTCGCGGACGGTCCTGTCGAAGCCGGCTCGTCCGTTTTTGAAACGCCTCCAGACTGGAGGCCCCGTTCTTCTTGCCGAACGCCTGCCACGCGAGGCTTATCGGAAGTTCTGAGTAGTGCTCGAAGAATCCCCCACCCGCGATCGCGTTGGCCGGACTCTTGAGCTTGAACAACAGGGGCTGGCCTCGTTGGAGTACACGGAACCGGCCGCCCCATATTTTCGGGAGCCAGAAATTGACTTCGTCCACATTTTCACGGTGCGAAAGCATCCTCAGATAGTCGAACCAAGCCTTATCGGTGACCGCCACGTAGCCTCTCATTGATTCCGCTGGTCAGTAAAGTCACGGAGGTCGGACATGTATTCGTCTTGGTTCTTCCAGTGTGGGTCTCCCTTGCACCCCACCAGGTCAGTGCATTTCCAACTTACAAAATCGGTCCGAAACTTGCTCACTATTCGATATAAGTCCCAGATGGTACTCTGCAGGCCAAAAGTCACGTGCAAACCCAGCGTGAATTAACGGAAAAGGGTAACCCCGCCGAAAGCAGATCAATTGTTCATCCAACGATTAGGCTGATTCTCGTGGTAGCTACCCGGTTTGTAATTCAGGTATGGATACCAACCTGAATTGTTGCCGATGCGATGCCGTAGGGAACCTGATCCACAAGTCGAATGAGGCCAAACCATTCAGTATTGCGTTGTACCTTATAGATTTAGTGTCCATGAAACCCAAATCAACACGTGTTCACTTTCCGGTTCACTTGGCCCTTAGGCCTCCTCCTTTTGGCAGCTTGCAGTCAATCATCGTCTGATCCATCTGCCCTGCCAGCTACCGTAGACTATAATTGGCATATCAAACCGATCCTGTCGGATCGCTGCTACAAGTGTCATGGCCCGGATGACCAGGTCCGGAAGGCAGAATTGCGGCTTGACACCCGTGAGGGGGCCTATGGAACCAGTAGAGAAGACTCGACCCTTCGGATCATTACCCCGGGCGATGCTGCTTCCAGTCTCTTGATGAACCACATTACCAGTGAGGATCCCAAACGACGCATGCCTCCGCCGGAGAGCAATTTATCCCTCTCCCAGCGGGAGATTTCACTTATTCGGCAATGGATTGATCAGGGTGCCAACTGGAAGCGACATTGGGCTTTCATCCCTCCTGCAGAGTCAACACTTCCCGACGTGGATCATGATGATTGGGCTCGTGGGCCGATTGACTACTTTGTATTGCAAAAGATCGAATCTTCGGGGCTGTCTCCGTCAAGCGAGACAAGTCGGGCCAAGCTGCTTCGTCGTGTAACGTTCGATTTAACAGGTCTACCACCAACTCCAGCCGAACTGGATGCTTTTCGGGAGGATCGTCGCCCCGATGCCTATGAGCGTATTGTAGACCAGCTCCTGGCACGCCCTGCATACGGAGAACGTATGACCTCCATGTGGCTGGATGTCGCTCGTTATGCGGATACACACGGATACCAGGATGATCGGCCAAGAACCATGTGGCCGTGGCGTGACTGGGTGGTGCGTGCATTCAACGCAAATCTTCCATATGACGATTTTGTGATGTGGCAGATCGCGGGTGATCTGCTGCCAGACGCGACATTCGATCAGCGGCTTGCAACCGGGTTTAATCGCAACCATGCGATCACCCAGGAAGGAGGTGTAGTCGCAGAAGAGTATCTGACTGAGTATGTTGCAGATCGTACCAATACTACTGCGACGGCGTTTCTAGGGCTTACCATGGAATGTGCCAGGTGCCATGATCACAAGTACGACCCAATTCTGCAGGAAGAGTACTACAGTATGTTTGCATTCTTCAACGGCATAGATGAGCAGGCGCAGATCAGTTATTTTGATCTCTCACCGAAGCCTTCCATACGACTCGAAGACCCAGAACTGGAAGCCTCCATCCTGCAAACAAAGGCAGGCATCGACTCACTTGAACGGGTGAATGCCTCTTGGCCTCAGCCCTCCCCGCCGTCTGAGTGGATGCCGGATCCCGCTACCACGATAGAGTCTGCGCTCTTGACTTTTCTGCCTTTGGAAAACCTTGCATCTCTCGCACATGCTGATGCGAGGGTCAATACGGGGCTCGAAAAAGTACTCAACCCGCCCGTGGTTGTCCGTGGAAAGCAGGGTGGGGCATTTGAGTTTAATGGACAGAATTTTTTGAACCTCGGGCTGGAGGCTGATTTTGAGTGGTTCAACCGGTTCTCTTTAAGTACATGGGTGTTTGCGAAAGATCAAGCCAAAGATGTCGCCCTACTTTCCAAGCGAAATGGCGAGCAAAAACGCAGTGGCTATGATCTTGCGCGGACAAAAGAGGGCCGGCTTCGGTTCCGGTTAATTCATGATGGGGAACACCAAATTTCTGTTGAATCAGCCCGCACATTTCCACCAGATACATGGGTTCATGTTTCCGCTACGTACGATGGAAGTGGGCGGGCAGAG
>JAPPBZ010000123.1 GCA_026702635.1 Bacteroidota bacterium | reverse complement strand
GGCTTGCATTGTCTTCTCTGGTCAATCCGGTGATGGCAGCTGATCCAGATGTGGTCCCGCGTGCCAAGCGGATTATCTATCTCTTTCAGAGTGGTGGCCCCTCGCAGTTCGAACTGTTTGATTATAAGCCCAAGGTCAATGCGATGCATGGGCAAGAACTGCCAGAATCGGTTCGGAAGGGGCAGCGGCTGACCGGGATGACGGGGTTTCAGAACACGCTGCCGCTGGCCCGCTCCCATTTTGCCTTTGCTCAGCATGGAGAAAGCGGTGCATGGATCAGTGAGCTGATGCCCTATACGGCGAAGGTTGCGGATGAACTCTGCTTCGTCAAATCCATGCATACCGAAGCGATCAACCATGATCCAGCCATTACATTTTTCCTTACGGGCTCACAGATCGCCGGTCGGCCATCCTTTGGATCATGGCTTAGCTATGGACTCGGAACAGAAAACGAAAACCTGCCGGCGTTCTGTGTGCTGATCACCAAGGACAAAGGAGGGCAACCATTGTATGCACGGCTTTGGGGGAATGGGTTCCTGCCGTCGCAGCACCAAGGCGTGCAATTTCGAAGTGGACAGGATCCCGTGCTGTACTTGGGCAATCCTGATGGCGTGTCGTCAGCACAGCGGAAAATGCAGTTGGACCGGCTGCGCCAGTTGCATACCCTCAAAGAAGGGACCCCTGGCTGGGAGCGTATCGAGTCCCGGATCGCCCAGTATGAAATGGCCTATCGGATGCAGACCTCCGTGCCTGAGGTGATGGATCTCTCGGATGAGCCGGAATACATCTTTGATCTTTATGGCGAGGATGCCCGGGAGCCCGGTACATTTGCCGCCAACTGTCTGTTGGCCAGGCGTTTGGCGGAACGCGGGGTACGCTTCATTCAGCTCTTTCACCAGGGGTGGGATCATCATGGGGGGCTACCAGCCGGAATTCAAGTCCAGGCAAAGGAAACGGATCAGCCTTCGGCTGCGCTGATACAGGACTTGAAGCAGCGCGGGATGCTGGATGACACACTGGTCATCTGGGGAGGAGAATTTGGGCGTACGAACTACTGTCAAGGACGGTTGACAGACATAGATTATGGTCGAGATCATCATCCGAGATGCTTCTCGCTATGGATGGCAGGTGGCGGGATCCGGGGTGGGTTGAGCTACGGTGAGACGGACGATCTCGGATATAATATTGTCCGGGATCCGGTGCATGTACACGATCTGCAGGCAACCCTTATGCACCTGTTGGGGATTGACCATGAACGTCTTACATTTAGGTATCAGGGGCGTCGTTTTCGCCTCACGGATGTTCATGGGTCTGTGATGACACCATTATTTGCATGAAAAACCTTTGGATTGTCTGCGTGGTGTTACCTGCAGCTGCCTTTCTGCATGGCGGCTGTCAGCGTGCTCCACAAGTTAGTTTTAATGAACAGGTTCGCCCCATTCTGAATGAGCGGTGCGTGAATTGTCATGGGGGAATTCGGCGGCAGGGGGAGCTGAGTTTGCTCTTCCGGCATGAGGCCCTCTCCACGGCGGAATCTGGAGAGCGTGCCATTGTCCCCTTTGAGCCTGCGCAAAGTGAGCTTTTGCGGCGCGTCGCACACACCGATCCAGCCCATCGAATGCCCAAGGATGAGCAGCCGCTTACGCCTGATGAAATCCAAACGCTGCAAACTTGGATTGAGCAGGGTGCACATTGGGAGGATCATTGGGCGTATGTCGCTCCAAAGCGTCCCCCATTGCCGGATGTATCGGAGCCGGAGTGGGTTCGTGAGCCCATGGACCACTTTGTTCTTGCCCAATTGGATCAGAGAGACTTGACTCCGCAGCCCGAGGCAGCTTGTCCGGTTCTTGTTCGAAGAGTTACACTGGATCTGACGGGGTTGCCTCCAAAACCTGATGATGTGGAACAGGTCTGCACGGACGAAGCATCGTACGAGACGTATGTGAATTCACTTCTAGCTTCACCTGCGTATGGCGAGCGGTGGGCAGCAATGTGGTTGGACCTTGCGCGGTACGCAGACTCCAAGGGATATGAGAAAGATGTCGGTCGAACGATATGGCGTTACCGGGACTGGGTCATTCGGGCATTCAATGAAGACATGCCTTTTGACCAATTCACGATTGAGCAGTTGGCAGGAGATTTACTGCCGGAGGCGAATGAAAGCCAGTTGATCGCGACCGCGTTTCATCGAAATACAATGACGAACACGGAAGGGGGGACCGATGACGAGGAGTTCCGAATAGCTGCGGTCATTGATCGCGTGAATACGACTTGGGAGGTATGGCAGGGGACGTCGTTTGCGTGTGTTCAGTGCCATGGGCACCCTTATGACCCGTTTGTGCATGAGGAGTACTACGAATTTTTTGCTTTTTTCAACAGCACGGCGGACCGTGATCTGGACAGTGAATTTCCGACCCTTCCCTTATTTGAAGAGGAGATGGCTGCAGAGGGTGAGGCACTCCTCCAAGAGATTGCCCGATTGGAAGAGGAGATGATTGCCCGGG
>JAPPBZ010000327.1 GCA_026702635.1 Bacteroidota bacterium | reverse complement strand
CACTGGTGGAAACATTCAGGTTATCCGCAGTTGCTACAATACTCTCTTGCTCCCCCTGACAACCAATGAGCACAAACAGAATTCCGATGAAAAATCTCGTTTCTAATCTCATTCGCCGTATCAACTGATTGAACATGAGTCAGGGTAATTCTGACATTGCGGTAAGGGATTTTTCAAAGTCTTCTTGTAAGAGCATATTTGTTCTATTTATCCTACAGCGATCAGGTAGCCAGCCTTGGCTCGTTCTCGTATCTTGACCAGAATTCCTTCTTGACTGATGGTGATATTCCCGCTGTGTCGTCCTAGGTCACAATAGATCCCACGCGTCAACGCAGTTTCACAGCTACAGACCCCCCGACAGCATCGCGACGGCCGTGCGGACGGACGAAGGTTCTCCGATTTCGGTCCAGGCGATGTAGACGGCGTTGCCGCTTCGGGCCATACGAGGAAAGCCGCTAGCCCGTGACACCGAGGTAACAGCTACCACCGAAGAGGCATCGGGCCTGCCATCGGGGTATACACGGCGGACACGGATCTCGGCTCCGCCGTCGGTTTTCTCGATCCAGCTGACCAGTGCAGAACGGTCCTGCAATAAGATCGTGTCGAGCCGTCCAAGGGGTAAGCTGTCGTCAATCTGAACGGGAGCGCCGAACGACCGCCCTTCGTCGGTGGAAAAGCTGAGCTTTATTCGAAGTGTGTCCTGAGCAGCTGTAAACCAAGCAACGGCAACCTGTTCACCGGCCGCTGCTACAGCCGGGCCGTTAACAGGGCATCCCCTGATTTGCCACCCATCCTCGTGCACCGTTTGTGGTGCCGACCAAGCGCCGTTCTGCCACCTGACAACCGAAATGTCACGTATCTCTTCGTCTGACCGATCTCTGTAGGCCACAACAATTCCATTGGAAGTACGGGCTGCCGAGGTCTGACAACACTCACAAATGCGTTCATCAAGTAAGGTTTCGCCATAGAGCGTGCCGGCACGATCGAGTATAGCAGCGCGCAGTGTCATCGCTCCCCGCGATCCGTGACCATCATGACCTTCCCCCATATTACGTCCGTCGAGCCAAGCAGCAAAGAGCCGGCCATCGCTCGAGGGCAGCATCGACACAAAGCCGTGCTCGGTCTGTGTGCCATCCGTATGAGGAATCACAGACGGGCTCCACGTTTGGCCACCGTCGAGGGATTGGGTCACATGAACATCATAGGCATATGTCGCTTTCGCGCTCTTAACCAAATAGTGCGCTGCCAGTGTACCGTCATCTAGCGAAATCAGCGAAGGAAAGTCGGCCCAGTTAACGAACCAGTCCTCTCCCTGAGCGATGGTTTTCGGCTCTGACCATCCGTCGTGTTCCGGTTGTGAGAAACGCAGGACATGCCCTCCTTCCGCGTGAGGTTCCACCCAACTCAGCAGTACGACCCCTTCATTGGTGGTATGCAACGTGGGCGTACTACTTCCAGGACCGGCAGGCGAGGCAACGTCCTGAAACGAAATCGAAGCGCCCGCCGCTGTGTCCAAGGAGTGTTGTGTGCTTTCGGACGGCGTGCAGCCGTTGCTTACAACGAGCACTCCGGCAAGCAGGAAGAGTAGAAACCGGATCGATGTCATGGGTAGAAATACAGATTGAAGAGCGATTGAGCCTCCCTATACCGCCTATTCAGGGTCGGCCGAGAAAATTTATCTCGCTCTCTATTTCTTCGCGTCCAGCGACAAAACTTCCTACAGTTGCAGGGATCAAATGTTTTGTCACTAGACATGTTTACGCACCAATTTAGCATGGAGCTTCTGATATTGCGTACGAGATATTAGAATCGTACCGGAATGGATGGCATCACTGGCTAAAGGGGCCTTCATCTGCAGAAACGACGATTATCATCAATCACTTCTCTCATCCTCGTCCGCCCAAGAGATCCTTAGCCTATCACAGATTGTCAAACCAGTAGCGGTCACGCTGGAACGGATAGCTGGGTAAGGGAACTCGGCGTCGATGCTCTCCAGCAAACAGCCCTCCGAAATCAAGATCCCATCCACTATCATAGACATGGGCAATCGACTCAAGAATCTCACCACTTACCTGCCGCGAAGATTGCTGTATACCGGCTACTAGGGTAGGCGTTGAAGAGATAGCGTTATTCTTGGCGGACTTCGGCCATGCCGATACAACCTCAGAAATAGACCCCGTACCCGGTCCCATCTCGATCAAGAGAGTCACTCCATAATTCGCCAAAATCGGCGCAGAAGTTTTCAATACCTCTACCTCATCACGATACCCGACGGCTATCTCCGGTAGTTCACCAACACTAACTAGCTGATCTGAACGGCCGCTCAACATAGATACTTGCAAAGGAGCAAGTGACAGATTGGCAACTGCTGCTTCCAATTTTTCACCTGTAGCCTCTCCATTCTGAGAATGTGATCCCCTGTATTGACCGAATAATGCCGCCAGATGCACCCCGTCTTCCAATTCCAAAGAGCCCGCCGCATACGCAGCTGCAATTTCGCCTGTGCCTGTGGCAAGTACCGTGGCCGGACGAATTCCCGCGCTGCACCAGAGATCCGATAAAGCACATTGAAGGGCAAACATGGCCGAAAACATCCAAGACGGATCCTGGACATCTTCCGAAGTCCCAAACATCAAATTCAACAGTGAATTGCCATGCTCCGCCTGCCAGGCATTATCACATCGATCCAATACTACACGCACGATGGGCTCACTCCGATAGAGTTCCTCTCCCATTCCCACCGGGTACTCGCTGTATTCTGCAAATGTAAATGCCAACAGATCGGGAGCCTGCTTGCCTGCGTGGGAGTTTGTAGATTCAGCCAATGTACTGAGTTGATCCCGCAAACTAACTGCGTCGCGGAATACGAGGCCGGCACGATGAGAGAAATGATGGCGCCCCGTTCCTGCCGTCCACGCCATATCGGCCAGTAGAGATGCGGAAGCAGAGTCATCTTCCTGCTGCTCTTCATATTCGTCAAGCCACGCCAAATACCGCTTCGCCAATTCACGAAGTGCCGCATCCGATTTTCCAGAAAGTGGCAGCAATCTTGCCTTGCGAGGCCCCAGCATATCCATATCAATAGATTCCCCATTTCGACCTGGCAGGGGTACAGAAACAAATATTTCGGAGCCCGCGGTCATCTGCTGCGCGGAATTCCTGTCAGTTATGGAAAATCCTTCAACCACAACATGCGCATTTGTCCCTGAGACCGCGAATGCACTGACTCCAGCCCGCGGTGGCCGATCAGGGGTATCCGGCCACGAAACGGCCTCAGACGCCACTTGCACCGGCAACTGGCCCCAATTTACATGCGGATTCGGAGTCTTGAAATGTAAATGACGGGGAATGCTTTGCCGTTTCATTGAGAGCATCACCTTTATCAGGCCGACTACGCCTGCGGCCGCCTCGAGATGGCCGATATTTGTCTTTGCCGTACCCATGATTAGGGGACGAGTTGCCTCACGCCCTTCCCCGTATACCTCTGCTGCAGCATGCACTTCAATCGGATCACCCAGCGGGGACCCCGTGCCGTGTACTTCAAGATAATCCACCTCGGCAGGTGCCACGCCAGCCCGGGCAAGTGCATCCTTAAGCACCCGCACCTGTGCCTGACCATTCGGTACGGTTAGTCCTGCACTGACTCCATTCTGATTTACAGCAGATCCTCGTATCAAGCCCCAAATGGAATCCCCCTCTGACTCCGCATCGCTTTGTCGCTTCAGGACGACCATCCCGCATCCCTCTCCCCTGACGAAGCCATCCGCTTCGGCATCAAACGTCTGGCATTTGCCAATTTTTGACAGCATGCCATATTCTGCCATGAATTCTGCCGTAGAAGTAGAGAGAAGGGCATGCACGCCTCCGACAAGCGCCAGATCCACTTCTCCCCGCCGCAGTGCCGTAACTGCCTGATGGATCGCTACGAGCGACGATGCACATGTCATATCCACCGGAATGGCAGGCCCCATCAGTCCCAACACGAAAGCAATCCGTCCCAATGCGATACTCCCGGAAGTGCCGAAAAAATGATTGCTCTGCTGATCGTAAACTGTCATCAAATCACGATACTCGCTGCTGCCAATCCCGACATATACACCCGTCAGGCTACTCTTGAGAGTCTCTGGATCGATCCCTGCATTCTCCAATGCCTGCCAACTAGTCTCCAGCAGTAGTCTGTGACGCGGATCCATCTTATGTGCATCAATTGGGGTGATCCCAAAAAATTCAGCATCGAACCGATCCAATTCATCGATGAATCCTCCCCGCTTAAAAAATATGCTCTCTGCAGCGGGATCTCCGACGGCACCAGCCCAATGCCCCCCATCACGCCTTCCATCGGTCACGGCATCAACGCCTCCTTCGAGCAAATGCCAAAATGCCGCAAGGTCGGAGGCGCCGGGTAACCGACATGCCATACCCACAATGGCAACATGATCTTCCTGATATTCCAATTCTTCCACCGTACGCTCCTTCTCCGGTACGATCTTCACATCGGGGACAGTGCTTACCTCTCCCAACTCTTTCACATCGGGGACGGTACTTATCTCTCCCAACTCCTCCACTAAATGCTGAGCAAGAAGAGTGATATTCGGATAGTCAAACACGGCCGTATTTGAAACCACACATTCACCTTCCAACGCACGATTCAGCCGATTCTGCAACTCTACGACCATGAGCGAGTCCATTCCCAAATCAAAAAATCCTATCGTAGGCGAAGGCGTATCGGACAGGTGCAGGACGGCTTGCAATTCTCCCTGTAAGAATGAAATGAGTTCTCTTTCCCGCTCTGCGGCCGATGTCCGCTGAAGTAAGGCAATCAGATTGTCCGCCTGCGCAGGTGCTTTGTCTTCTTTTTCCGGCGTAACCTTCAACAGATCTTCCAAGAATGCTGGACGGTCCTCAATTGCATCTTTAAAGATCGCCCAATCCATCGCCATGACCACCGAATGCATGACATCCTGACGAACTGCTTTGTCAAGTGCTCGAATCCCCTGCTGCGGAGTAAACCAGCGCCCTCCAAGGGCCGAACGTCGTTCTTCAATTCGCTCCTTCTGCTCTGCAGCTTCGCCAATCTCCGACCATGCCCCCCAGGCAATTGACTGCCCCGGCAGTCCAATTGACTGACGGTGCGCCGCTAACTGATCCAAGAACGCATTAGCGGAGGCGTGATTTGACTGCCCCGGATTACCAAGAACACCTACGCGACTTGAAAAGAGCATAAAGAAATCCAGGTCATGTTCCATGGTCGCACGGTGCAAATGCCATGCTCCCAAGATCTTGGGCCACAATACACGTTCAAATCTATCCCAGTTCTGGTTACCGAGTGCACCATCCGAGAGCACCCCTACACTGTGAATGACTCCGGCAATCGGTGGAGCTTCCTTCTCCAGCGTCAGCATCATATTGTCAATTGCCTCTGTGTCAGTCACATCGGCTATTTCCACTCGTACGGTTACACCGCGGCTGCGAAGCCGGTCAATCACTTCCTGTGCATCCTCGTCCGGTGGACGCCGTCCATTCAGTGCAATCGTACCAGCTCCGTGCTCTGCCAGCCAGTTAGCAACAGCACACCCGATACCTCCAAGCCCCCCGGTCACCAGGTAAGTGCCATCTGACCGTAGTGGCCCGCGGGCAAGAGGAGCACTGGACACTACAATTTTGCCTACGTGGCGCGCTAACTGCATGAACCGCAACGCAGATCCTGCTTCGGCCAGCGGCCACCTAGAGTGAGTTATCGGTCGAAGTTCTCCCGAGGGGAGTCGGTTTAATATATCTCGCAGGACCCTGCCTACCCACGCCGGATCCGTTTTCTTCAGTACGTCTAATTCCAGGATTTCATACGCCACATCGGGACGCAGCTGTGCCATTTCCTCTTTGCTGAGGATGTCCCGCCGAGCCAATTCCACGAATCGCCCACCTTCCGCGAGGCAGGATAGACTCGCATCAATGAAGCCCTCACTGGTAAGACTGTTGAGCACTATATGTATTCCAGCGCCACTAGTGGCTTCCAGGATTTGCTCCCCAAAATCGGTTTCGCGACTATTGAATACATGCTTCACGCCCAGTGATCGGAGATAATTCTGCTTCGGAGGGCTTGCCGTTGCAAACACTTCCGCACCAGCCGCCTGCGCCATCTGGATGGCAGCTAGCCCCACTCCACCGGCACCGGCGTGAATCAGCACACGATCTTCCGGCTCCAGGCCGGAAAACTCATACGATAATGCGGCAGATACGAACGCACTGGGTAGAGTGGCTAATTCCGCCGAGGAAAATCCCGGTGGTGCCGGTGCTGCCAATTCCTCCCGAGTGATCATCTCTGACGCGAATGCGCCAAAACCGAGCCCCACTACGCGATCCCCCAATGCAAGGGTAGACACCTCCGACCCTATATCTGTAACGATACCTACCATCTCCCGACCAAGATCACCCTCTTCTATAAACCCGAGAGACCGAAATACATCCCAGAAATTCAGCCCAGATGCTTGCACCGCCACTCGGATCTCTTTGGGCTCCAAAGGTTCAGATGACAACGTCTTGATTGACGGGCTGTCCAGGATACCACTTGGGTTGGGGACAAGTCCCCACGCCGAATCCTCAGGCAGGTGAAGCCGTCGTGTTTCCGCACTCGCTCTTACGAGACGCGCTGCTTGGCGGGATCCCCAACGATACGCGATATGATTTTCGATATCAGGAGATAGCAATTCCTGAGCCAATTCTGAGACAGGTACGCTCTCCCCAGAATCCAGATCAATCATTCGGGGCTGCATATGTGTCACTTCCCGGGATACGGCTTTCCCGAAGCCCCACAGTGGTGCACCGGCCAACTGCGCAGTACGTTCTCTTTCCAGCACTTGTACTCCCTGGGTGATAAACCAGATACCGTTTTTTACTGGCAGATTTGAATCGAGTACCGCCTGCGTCAGTGCCAGTGCGCTTGCCGTCACCCGCTGTACATCTTCTGCCATTTCACTTGTCGTGGCATCTGCGCCATGGCCATCAAGTGCGAGTAGATGAACCACGCCACAAAGCGGGACATCCTTGGGAATATTCTCCAGTAATGAGCACCACGACTCCCGCAAATCCATGTCCACCGTCCTCGAAATGATCCCCTCTTTGCTATCTCCAGAATCGGCATCCGCCTGTTCCGAATGGGCCAATATCACTGTCTGCTGGTGGTTGGCTAATTCTGTCGCCAATGACTCGGCCACTCCACCGTCATCGGCCGCTAGCACCCAGAAACCGGGAGGTTCTGCCACTTCCTCGGGACCCTGGACTACGATAACTCCCTTGTCCGGTATAGCCGTCTGATCGGATTCATCAAGACCCAGAATCTCAACTTCGCCATATCCAGTGTCCGCCAGTGCACGCCGCCATACTGCTGGGCTTGCCAGAGCGTGGTGAGGACGATAGTCGTCGGCAAACCTCCACCACCCATCCAACTGCCCAAATGTCAGGTCCATCCAACCGAAACCGCTCATATTTTCCAGTGCGACCAGTTGCCCTGACGGTGCGAGAAGTTGCAGACAATGTGCCAGAGTTTCCTGCAGATACCGTGTGGCATGCAGTACATTGGAAGCAATCAACAGATCATATCCGTGTGGATCAAATCCCTGATCTATCGGATCTTTTTCAATATCCAGCGCACGATAGGTCATGGCCACCTCTGCACTTTCGAATCTCGCCTTTGCTTCGGCAAAGAAGCCTGCCGAGATATCCGTGTACATATAGTCAAATCGTCCTTCCGGGAGTTCCGGGAGTATAGCCGCAGTGGCGGATCCCGTACCCGCTCCCACCTCAATAATCCGAAGATGCCTATCAGGAGGAAGCTCCGCTATGAGGGTCTGAATAGTCTCCTTCAGTATTCGGTTTGCCGCACGCGCTACGGGCGCCTTGAGATACAGATCTCCAGGAGTAGGATCTCCACTGCTAAACAAAAGCGTAAGTGGATCGGCCTTGCCGTGAAGGACATCCACCAGAGCACCGCTGCACCTGGAAAAAAGTCCAATCTCGGTGACTCCATGGGGATATTTCCTGGCCATTTCTGTGAGAAAGGCATCTATATCTTTCGACATTGCATCCGGTAGAGGATCTCCCGATGCGATCTTGACGACAAAGCGACCGTCCTTTTCCTGGAGAATTCCGGACTTAGCCAGCATTTCCAGTATCCGGCGAAAGAGGCGTGTGTGCTCCTCGATCACCCCTAATTGTTGCTGCAGATCTTCGGCTACGATCGTATCTCCCTTCTCACGTTCCCACCCGAGAGCATCCATTGTCAAAAGAGCTCTCAAGCGTGAGGAGTGCTCCAAGTCCCTGAGCAGAGCAGTCCGCTCTTTAGGTTCCACCCCTTCCTCTGCCAAATATGTTGAGAGTAGTCCCGATTGACTGGCTACCTCACCAGGGGAAGGCAGAAAATCAGCAGGGAGTACTCGCGGTGTGAGCGGTTTAGAGCGCCAGACGACCTCGTAAAGCAATTCGTCAATGCCTTCTATGGCGGCGAGCATGGCTGCCTGCGTTGCACGCTTGACCATGTATCCACTCAATTCCCCGAGTGGAACACCATCCATATCGTAGATTCGTATTGTGCTGCTGATGACTTCGGGGGATCCCTCCGTTTCCAATGATCCGCCACTGACCTGTACATGGCAGAGGATCTGCTCCGGAATCGGTCCGGCCAGAGACAACCGTTCCCATCCAAAGGGGAGATAAGTGATTTCACCCTCTTCTGCGGGATTGCGGGCAGCCGCCACCACCTGAAAACACCCATCCAACAACAGTGGGTGAATTTCATTTGGGTCTTGGGGGAGAGTAAGCGAGATTTCTCCCAGCGCCTCACCAGTGCGGGCCCAGAGTCGCCGAAGCGTACGGAAAGACGGTCCCAGATCAATTTTCGTTCGTGCCCTGGCTTGATAGTAGGATGCCACATCAATCGGTGACATATCTGCCCTGATATGTTCTGGATCGATCCTCGCAGAGGATTCCAGGGTGCGACCCGCCGCCCTCAGTGGAATATGACCTTGTACATGCAGCGTCCATTCCTCTTCATTTTCCCCCTTGCTGAATATTTGAATCTGACGTGAATCCAGGGATTCGGGAGGATCAATTATGATGTGCACTTTCCTCCCCTTCTCATCATCAGACTCGCTCGCAGAAAAAACGAGTGGACTATGAAATTGCACTCTTTCTATCACCGCAGTTCCATACTCTATTTGGGATGCCACAATTGCCATGGCTCCATAGAGAGCACCGGGGGCAATGACCCGACCGAATACTCGGTGATCACTCATCCAATCTGGATCCGACGCGAACAGCTCGGTTTCGAATGTAATTTCACCGCGAACAGATTCATGCCGAACCCCCAGTAAAGCATGGCCGGCAGCAGCACGGTGATGTTTGGCAGTTTCGATCCAGTATCGGTTCTTCTGGAATGGATAGTTCGGCAGCGGTATGCGATGGCGTGCTTCCGCGGTAAAGAGACCCGGGAAGTCAACGGGGAGCCCCATGCGATATACCTCTGCCACGGTTTGCATGATACCCCATCCAGGACTGTCATCTGGATGCAGGCTGGGGACGGCTTTCGGTGCTGCGACCGATGCCGGCCAAGCAGCCTGACACATATTGGTTAATACCGGCCGCGGACCAATCTCTATAATGGTGTCCACATCATGCTCCGCTACCGCTTTGATTCCTTCGGCGAAGTTCACAGCATGGCGGGCATGTTGTCTCCAATAACTACCATCCAATTTTTTGTCTGCTTCCACGGGCCGGCCGGTCAGGTTACTCACCAGAGCCAGAGTGGGTGGATGGATGTCAATTTCCTTTAGCGACTCCTCTAGGGCATCCAGAGCCGGCTCGACTAGAGCACTGTGAAAGGCTTTGCTCGTATTCAGTCGCACGGCCCGGATTCCTTCCGATGTAAAATGTTCTGAGATCCGTTCTACATCTTCAACGGTCCCGCTCACTACTCGGTGTGTGCCATTATCCCCCGAGATACACAGTCCAGGACCTTCGGAAGTCTCATTCACACTTTGAATCGCGGATTCGATTTGGGGAGTTGGAGCAAAGATCGCCACCATGGCCCCCGGTGCGGTAGCGGAAAGTATATCGCCGCGGGCAATGGCGAATCGCATTCCATCTTCCAGACTGAACACTCCTGCTGCCTGTGCGGCAGCAATCTCTCCAACACTGTGACCGATCACAATATGGGGTGTGATTCCCAAGCTAGCCCAGAGCGCCGTCAGTGAACACTCCAGCGCATAGAGCGCAGGTTGCTCCCATGCGGTGTCACTCATGTCGCCTTCAACACGGCCGAACATCACATCCAGTAGAGATACTCCCCGGATTTTTTGGAAAACCTGCTCACAGCGATCCAATACAGCTTTCGCCACCGGCTCGCATTCATACAGGGACTGCCCCATACCTGTCCATTGACTTCCCTGTCCGGTGTAAACAAACGCTATCCGCGTGGCAGCGGTAGGTTTTTCGATTGGATCTCTTTTTGACAGTTCACTAAGCTTCTCCCTCAGCATATCCAGATTCTGAAAGAGAACGACTTCTCGCCAGTCAAAGTGGGTTCGTCCAATGCTGGCGGTCCATGCCATGTCCGCGAGCGATCCATCATCCATCTCTGCGGCATATTCGTCAATCCAGCGAAGATATCGTGTCGCCAGATCCCTTAATGCGGGTTCCGATTTGGCGGACAATGGGAGCATGCGCACCGTACGGGAGCACTGTACCTGCTCTGGCACACTCAAATGCTGCAGTGGATCCGGCAGAGTGACACTCACGCTTGTCGGCGGCCCCGCCATCTTATTTTGATCTTCGGCGCGGTGTTCTTCGACGACGACATGAGCGTTCGTCCCAGAGATCCCAAAACAGTTCACACCTACACAGCGCAGCTGACTATCAATGGACGGGAACTCCATCATGGAGGATGTCACCTGCAGGGAATGCCGCTCCCAGTCAAGGCTGGGATTTGGGTTTTCAAAATGCAGGTGCTTCGGGATTGTGCCATGGCGCAACACCAGAGCTGCCTTGATCAATCCGGCAATTCCAGCGGCCGACTCGAGATGCCCCATGTTCGTCTTAACGGAGCCAATAAGCAGCGGATGTTCTGAAGGACGTCCCTCGCCGTAGACAGCTGTCACGGCATCGAGTTCAACGGGATCGCCCACCGCCGTTCCTGTACCGTGTGCTTCTATATACCCTACCGCCGAGGGATGAAGCCCACCTCGAACCAATGCCGTTTCCATTACACTTTCCAGAGCGGGCGTGTGCGGGACCGTCAGACCGACACCGGTTCCACCGTGGTTCACGGCCGAGCCGCGAATGACAGCCCAGATGCGATCTCCGTCTCTTTTGGCATCACTCAACCGCTTAAGAATTACCACACCACACCCCTCTCCTCGCACATATCCATTTGCAGACGCATCAAACGTCTTGCATTTTCCGTCCGGAGAAAGCATCATTGCATCGGAGCGAAGCGCAAAGATTTGTCCATTCAGAATTGCCTGGACCCCTCCGACAATGGCCAGATCGGCATAACCATACTGCAAGTCCGATACTGCATCATGCACGGCGACTAAAGATGATGCACACGCAGCATCCACCGCCTTGGAAGGGCCTCTAAGGCCCAGGAAAAATGAGACGCGACCACTGGTGCCGTTCAGATTGGTACCGCTCAGAGAATAGAGGCAAGCGGCTGCTCCAGACGGTTTTTGAGAGCCCACCACGAGCATCCTGTATTCGTCATTGCTGATTCCCGTGTAGACTCCCGTGAGGCTCTTATCCAGAGAAAGTGGGTCAATTCCGGCATCCTCCAGTGCATGCCAGCTGGTTTCCAGCATCATGCGATGTTGGGGATCCAACCACTCGGCCTCTACCGGTGAAATGCGGAAGAAAGTTGGATCAAACTGATCAATCTCATCCACATAAGCCCAAAATCGACAAGCATCTCCGGGATTCTGAACCTGAGAAAACAGCTCATCAACTCGCCGGACACCCGAGCCGGGCGATACCTCTTTGACGGCATTCTTGCCGGATACCAATAGATCCCAGAATGCTGGGATATTCGGTGCCTCGGGAAAGCGGCATGCCATACCGACAATTGCAATACCTGTCTGATCCATATCGGTCTTCGGGTTCGAATAGCTCATATTCGAGAATTCAAAAGTTAAATTGACGCACGGAAATTCTGCAATACCCTACCCCTCCAAATATAACGCCCCCAGAGGCAAAATGAAGCACTGGAGGATTAAGATAGAGCCGTGCAAAGGTGTGTGAATATCTTCTTACACAGCGTAGCCCGCATTGCCAGAGTTTCGACCATACATTCGATGATCCGCCTTACCTGCAATTGGATCACAACACGCTTGGGGCAGGCGGCCTTAACCATACCTCGAATCGGGTCTGCCATGTCAACCGTGTAACCGGACCGAGAGCAGGCGCTAGCATAACGGATGCTCTATCGTATACCACCCCTGCCGTTGTTACACGGTAACCGATTTCGCTTCCTCAAAATGTTGAACTGCTCTCTCAAACTTGTCACGGCAACCAGGATTACAAAACCCGACAACATGGCCATCAAATTCGGTGAGTGAATCGGCTTGTACCGGTTCGCCGGACCAAGGACATATCTCGTTAATGCAATCGGCCATATCAAGTGATTCCATTGTGCGTTTCCTTATTCTCGTGTCGCAACTCTGCCCGTGAGCTCCCTGTCCCGAATCTGTCATGTCGTTTTCCCTTGTACCGTTGTGTCCTGTGTTGGTCTATGTGCAGCACAGACGAATTTCCTGATACTCGATCCCATCTGGGATCCTTGCCAATATCTCGCAGATACTTACCACCTCAGCTCATGAGGTTGTGCGCTTTTAGAAACTCAACGACCGCCTCTGCACATTTTTCTGGCTGTTCGAGCTGGAGTAAATGTGTTGACTCAGGCAAAAAATCGTAATCTATTTTTACTACGTAACCCAGATCGAAGGTTGGCAAATAAGAGTAAGGTAATGTGGGATCAGCTCCTAGAACTTTCACCGGGCAACGGATGTGCTCAAAGTCCACGAGTACGGCAAAATTCCCCGAGAACTCCATGATCCGCGCCTCGTATTTGGGAGGACAACACAATTCATATCCCTTGTCATCCTTGGATTCACGCAACGTAGTTTCTGCCAGGAGTTCGTAAACCCCTGGAACAACCCGCTGAAAACTCGGAAGGTAGGGAAGAATCTCCGCCAAGCTGTCCTTGGTGGCGAATTTGTTTGTGCGCATCCGGGTCAACTCGGAAAGGCGATTTGCAGCTGCTTCAAACTCTGCATATCCCCTTCCGCCCTTGCACAATGGAGGATCGTAAAGGACGAGCGCCGAAAATAAATCCGGTTTGCAAAAGGGCTGTAACGCTGCAAGGGCCGAAACCGAATGAAAAATCCCCACACTCGGCTTGGTGCCATAGTGACGATCAATCGCGCTTATGATAGGATCAAAATCCTGCGCAAATGACGGCAGGGTATGGTTTTTAAAATCCCCAACAGGATTCCAGCCGTGATTCCTGAGATCAAATACGATGACATCAAAGTCATCAAGAAACAGCGACCAGAAGGGAAAATAGAGGTCAATCGCGAGACCATTCCCGTGGCTTAAAATCAAGCGCGGACCCTCTGGATTCCCGTGACGCCGAATCACCACTGAGGCACCGTCATGCATAGGTACCTCATTAACTGCGTTAGGCTTGGGCACTACCCAAACCTTGCTGTCGCCCGCACCTTTAGATCCCTGCTCCGACACCATTCCCGAAAAATGATCAAGAAACGTAGACGGAGGAGCGTATGCAGCTTCTATTACACGAGCCGCAAAACTCCTCCGCCAAAAATACAGCAACTACGTGACTGGGTGCGAACAGTGCACTACTCGCGCCTGTACCCAAACCAGCAAAACGAAAAACAGTCGCAGGCACGACCAAGCGGTCCCGCGTACGCTCTAATGGTGGAATCTACACCAAACAAGGCGTAGCGGAACGACGCTCAAGGGTACCTACAGGGCGGCATCAATGAAATCAATAGCCGCCTGTAAACTCTTGAGATTTGCTACGTCTTCGGGCGTGATATCCACCCCGAATTCATTAATCACTGCCTTACAAAAGGCAAGTGCATCTACGGAGTTAACCCCAAGGTCCGAAAGCGTGGAATTTAATGCTCCGGGATCACTTATACGAAGCTGCTTCTCTAAAAGAGATCTGAAACGTTGTTCAACTGTAGCCATTTTTAATTCTATTTTGTTTATGGTTCACCCCTGTCACCGTTAACCGGGCAACCGAATATACAAAAAATTCTCTAATTGGAAAGAGTTCAATACACCTACATTCGCTCTCCCATAGATGGAGTGAGAACTGCACAGAGAACAATTATCTTCTGGATCCGCAAGATCTACAATGAGACGGCTGATGCAAATCCTGTACAGGTAAGCTGTACCCGGGGTGGGACTCGAACCCACACAGCCGCAATGGCCAACGGATTTTGAGTCCGTCGCGTCTACCAATTCCGCCACCCGGGCATCCGTGGCTTCTACTGCCCCTCGCCTACACGGATCCTATCCCGCAGCATAATGGGTATGGAATCGCAGAATCGCGTCGATACCCTCTGCAAATCGGTCCAGCCCAAAATGCTCGTTCGGGGAATGGATCGCATCCGAATCCAACCCAAACCCCATCAGCACGCTGTCTAATCCCAATAGATGCTTGAAATCAGCCACAACCGGGATACTTCCTCCAATACGCGTGAAATAAGGTGCACGGGCATATACCTCCTCAAGGGCCCGTGATGCAGCGGCCATCGCATCACTTTGCCGATCAATCAATACGGGCTGAGCCCCATGGACCATCCGAAACTCCAACTGGATGGATTCGGGAACTCTCGCCCGTAACCAGGCCTCCATCAACTCAGCAATCTCGTTCGGATCCTGGTCTGGCACCAACCGCATGGAAATCTTTGCACTGGCCTTTGAAGGAAGGACCGTTTTGGCACCATCTCCGATATAACCACCCCAGATGCCATTGCAATCAAGGGTCGGACGCGAAGTAGAGGCCTCCAAAACAGAATAACCGGACTCGGTAAGCGATGCACGGACTCCAACTTCCTGGGCCCAGGCCACTGCATCAAATGGCAAAGCCGACATGGCACGACGCTCATCATCGGAAAGTGGCCGTACACGGTCATAAAACCCGTCGATCGTAATCCGGTGGCCTTCATCATGCATTCCTGCAATCAACGCAGCCAGTGCATGAATTGGATTGTGGATTGCCCCTCCGTACGTGCCCGAATGCAGATCGCGATCTGGACCTGTCAATGTAATCTCTACATAGGTCATTCCCCGAAGCCCGTACGTAATGGAGGGAATTCCCGGAGCAAACAGACTTGAATCTGATATCACCACCACGTCTGCCGACAATTCTTCCCTGTGCGATTCGATAAAGCCTGGGAGACTTGCGGAGCCGGATTCTTCTTCCCCTTCAAGAATGAACTTGAGGTTCACCGGAGGTGTACCCGCAGTTTGCATCCAGCACTCCAATGCCTTGAGATGCATGAACATCTGGCCCTTGTCGTCGCAGGCACCGCGCGCATACAAAACTCCTTCCTGAATAACGGGCTCAAAAGGAGGTGAGGTCCAAAGATCAAGCGGATCCGGCGGCTGAACATCGTAATGGCCATACACCAAAACAGTAGGACACACCGGATCAACTGTGATGCTCCCAACCACAATCGGATGCCCCTTGGTCCGGATCGCCTCAGCATCCTCTACACCCAGGCCCTTCAGATGATCTACCAACCAGTCAGCAGTCTGTGTGACCTGATCCGAATAGGCAGGGTCCGTACTGATGGAAGGGATGCGAAGCAAGTCAATTAGCTCCGCTACAAAACGATTTTGATTGGCCTGTGAATATGCCAATGCTCTTGTTATCGAACTCATATCAATTAATTATAATTCACTCTCATCACGCCAACGAAGCAAACGCCAAGCCCGGGTTGTGTCTGCACGTGCAAGCAGAAAATTCACGTTCCCATCCCCTCGGAAGACGTCCCCATTATTCAGGGCAACCGCTAAATTAAAACCTCGCACCGCAACCGCTCTCCTCCCTTCGTCATATTCCTGCCTGGTAATAATTTGATTCCACTGTAACTGAACCTCTACGGTGCTTTCGAACAAGCGGCGGGTTGACTCCAGTTCCTGACCGAACCCCCACTCGCGCTCGATCCCCGTGTCAAAATCCGTATAAATGAATACGAAAGAAGAATCAATCAGGGGTTCATAGAGCGACAGATCCCTCAGTTCATATGCATTGCGGAAGTTGGTGAAGTATCCTTCAATCGTCTTGGGATCACCGAAAAGGTCCTCAAACGGATCTCCCTCCCCGATTGCCGGAGCAAACGGATTACATGCACCAAATAAAAACGGCAGCATAATAACTGCCAGAGCAGATATGTATGGTTGATCGGATGCCATGCAATTAGCTGGCGAACTCTGCCTTTAGGTCGCTCCAGGAATCCTCTGTTCCAATACTCTGATCACTCCATCTGGTGAGCATCCACAGACCATCTGCTTTCTTGGTGATGACCCACACCAGCCTCCCCTGGAGAGTGTCTGCAATTTGCTGACTCCCATGTTTGATGAGTAACAGATAATGGGCATCCAGAATGTATTCTGTATCACTGAGCTCGGTCGTAGCATCCTCCAGACGAAGGAGATTCCCTGAACTCCCTTTTGCAGCCTCTGCAACTGTGACAAAATAGCCATTCTCCTGTGCCTGATCCCAGTGAATCCATTGATCTGGATCGCGTGCATATGCGGCGGCCGTAGGAGTGAACATAAACTCCTCATCCAGCGAGCGGCGGTAATTGGCAGCATTCAACTCTGCAACCGCAGCACGCAAATTATCAACGACAAGGTCGGGAGCGACTGGCTGTAGCCACGTACCCGCTTCGCCAACCGGTGGCTCCGGTGTACGAGCACCAAACACATCGCAGGATGCCAGAACCACCAGAGCCATCCATATGCTGCGTGCCATTTTTCTATTCAAGTGGCACAGGGACGGACTCGTATGGGGCCAGAGCCTCCTCAAACGATGCAGCACCTTCAAAAAATGCCACCACTTTGCGGATTACATCATCCACGAGCATGTCCGGACAAGACGCGCCCGAGGTGATCGCAATAGATACCGGCCGATAGGTTGGAAGCCAGTCAACCGTCGTACAGACCTCCATGACCGGATAGTTATAATGATGGATCCGCTTCGCCCCAATCTCGTCAGATCCCCGTATAAAGTAGGTTGGAACAACCGAGCTGCACAACGACACAATCTGGCTGGTATTTGAGGAGTTGTATCCCCCGACAACCAGCGCCAAATCAAGTGGTTGCTCTAGCATAACGCGGGCAGCCTCCTGGTTTTCATGCGTCGCATAACAGAGTGTATCACTGGTATCTACAAAATGTCCTTCTTCCTCATAACGCTCTTCGATGGCGATCCTTAAGATGTCGGTCACTGCCTGCGTCTCCGTCACCAACATTGTCGTCTGATTCACGACGCCAATACGCTCCAGGTCCCGGTCTGGATCAAACCCATCGCTGTAGCAGTCCGCAAATCGCTCATAGAAATACGTGCGATCTTTCTCACCCCGAATCACCTTCCCCAGATCTTCGGCATCGTTCGTATCCCGAATCACAATCACCGGCGCATGCTTGTTCGCATGAGAAAAGGATGCACGCGACTCCTCATGCAACCGCTTTCCATGAATAATCACGGTATAATCTTTGTCCCCAATCTGAGCACTCCGACGCCAGACTTTTTCTACGAATGGGCAGGTGGTATCGTACGTGCGTACATCGATCCCGAGACTGGTGAGTTCCTCCTTGATCTCCAAAGTGGTTCCAAAGGCGGGAATGACAACAATATCATCTGGTGTCAACGTATCGAAGCTGATTAACTGTTCTCCCATACTTGAGCGCAAAAACTGCATCCCCCGGCGACGAAGATCATTATTCACCTGGGGGTTGTGGATCATCTCCGATAGCATAAAGAGTCGGCGGTCGGGATGGTCCGAGATTGCACGATACGCGATTTCCACGGCATTCTCCACCCCAAAACAAAACCCAAAATTCCGCGCAATCCACACCTTTACCGGCCCAAAGTCCAAGAGCGATGGAGAGAGATCCTTCTTGCGCGGATCTTCAGCCATGCGCGCCGTCTTGATCACCGAGATGACCGGGCTGCGATAAAACTTGGGTATATCAAAACTTCGTGGCATAATTTAACCCAATAATGGGGAGAGTACGCTCCGCCTTCCTTCATGGTTCAACCTACAGCCGCCGGCTAAGCTGCAGACTCATCTCCCGCCTGAAGCTAGGATAACGATTTTCTTCGATTGCCTGACGGGCACTGCGCATCAGCCATGCGTACAGCGCCAGGTTCTGCATCGCAGAAATCTGCAACCCCAGGATCTCATTACACTGAAATAAATGCCGCACGTATGCCCGTGTAAATGCCTGACTGACATAGGTGTTCAGACCACGGTCCAAGGGAGTGTAATCATTAGCCCATTTACGATTTCGGATATTGATGACCCCCTGCGTTGTAAAGAGCATCCCGTTGCGCCCATTGCGCGTAGGCATGACGCAGTCGAACATGTCAACCCCGCGACCAATTGCTTCAAGCAGGTTTGCGGGGGTGCCGACCCCCATCAGGTATCGAGGTTTATCTGGTGGCAGAACTTCGCAGCACACACGCACCATTGCGTAGAGGGCCTCAGCTTCCTCCCCGACAGATAACCCTCCGATCGCGTAGCCAGGAAAATCCATCGCTACAAGCTCTTCTGCAGATTCGCGCCGCAAGTCCTCAAACGTGCTTCCCTGGACGATCGCAAAAAGCTGCTGTGGATATCCGTACCAAGATTCCGTATCCTGAAACCGTGTCCGACTCCGCTCAGCCCACGCAGCCGTTCGCCGATTTGCCTTCTGCGCATCCGACCGGCTAATGCCCGACGGAGGACACTCATCCAGCACCATCATAATATCGGACCCTAGCGTCCGCTGAAAATCCACGACCGTTTCCGGCGTGAACAGGTGACTGGATCCATCAATATGACTCTGGAACGTAGCCCCCTCATCCGTGATCTTGCAGCGACTGGCCAACGAGTACACTTGGAACCCTCCTGAATCAGTGAGGATCGGCCGATCCCATGCCATAAATTCATGTAATCCACCGGCTTCGGTGATCCGCTCTGGTCCCGGCCGCAGGTAAAGATGGTAGGTATTTCCAAGAATTATTTGTGCATCCAAGTCTTGCTTCAGCTCCCGTGGAGATAAACCTTTCACCGCTCCCAGCGTCCCCACGGGCATGAATACCGGTGTGCGAATCTTACCACGCTTCGTTACAAGTGTACCCGCACGTGCGTCCTCTGATGTATGTAAAACTTCAAACTGCATTGATTTCCGCGAGCCGGTTCATTTCAACAAGCAGCCTTGCATGTGCATCTGGGTCAATCCCAATTGCAATGGATTGCCGCTCTCCAAGAACAAGGAGCACATCCTCTGGAATATGTGCCATGTAGCCCTCTACGCGGCAATCCCATTTTCGGTAATACTGCAATGCAGAGACGATCCTGCAATCGGTCAGAGTACTGAGGTCCAGCTCAACGGATCTGCGCCCTTGAGACACACTGAGCGATGATTCTGTTAGTGAAGCCCGAACCCTGGGACAGTATCCCAGGAATCCTCCGATGAAGACTAGACCCGCCACTCCCAACTGAATTCCCCAATACCACATGGAAATAAGGGGACTGTTCTGAATCTCTTCATGCCAGAAACTCCAGGCCATAAACTGCATCACAATCGCCGCAACTACCACGCTGGAGATCGTGATCAAATACCAGGCCTCCGCCTGCCTTTCATTCGCTATGCTGCGTCGGAAGACATACCCCAAAAGAGAGCGACTCGCGCACCACCGTGCTCGGCTGGAATAAACAAGAGGGGATGTCACGTCTACTGATCAAGTTGCCGCTGTAGCGAATCAAGCACTGCTGCCCTCTGGTCAAGGCGTGCTTCCAGAGCCAGGAGTTCCTGCCTCCTTGTCTCAAGTGCCGCAAAGCTTTCCGCAATCGCCTGTTCCCGCACCTCAAACGGTGCCTGTTCCATAAACCCCCGCTCTTCAAAATAACGCTTAAAGAGCCAGTTATGCTTTCCGGCCTCCATGAGTTCTGCAAATCGAAATGCTCCCAGTGAAGCCCATTCTGTCATCGCTTCGGCACGTTTCGTCAGCGTACCAATGCCAATGATGATCTCTTGAAGTGTATCTGCACTGGCTTGAACGGACTCATACAGGTCGGCCTCATTCAAGAGCTGGGCAAATGTGCCACTCCCCGTATCAAGCTTCCCAAGGATGGACTCCACGCCCTCGGTTGCCTGTGTAGCAAGCATGACCAGCGCCTCCGCATCATTCCCAAGATTTTCCATGAGTCGCTCGGTTTCCTGTGCAGTGGCGACCATGCTGTTATACAACTCAGGGTCATAGATGAGCTTGCCCAAAGTGCCTTCTCCCGCCCGGATATCATCAACAATAATCTCGAAGGAGGTCGCGGACTGCTCAAACCGTTGTACCGACGCGAGGGCCTTGTCAGTAATTTCGAAGAGGTCGAAGGGGTCAATCCCCACAATCAGATCATTATTCTCCAACGGGGCGGGTTCACTCCCCGAGATGGGGGGATTCACCAGCACCACGATCATACTGCCGAGAAGTCCCTGAGTCTTGATCTGGGCCTGGGTATCCTGATGCAGAATTGAGCGGGCTCTCGTTCGGATTCCCATGGTCACTTCAATCATCCCCTCCGGTCCACTGGGGAGGGTAACGCTTTGAACTGCTCCGATACTCACTCCCTGGAACTGTACGTCTGCTCCCGGGCTGAGACCGGCTACGGAATTAAACTGTGACCGAACCAGAAACCGATCACTGAAGAGTAACGTCTGGCTACCGACAACAAAAAGAATGGCCGCCAGAAGCCCTAAACAAATAACTACAACAAGACCGACACGGATTCTGGTGGACATCGCTAGACAGGTTGGCCTGATTGGAAAGCCAATTGGCCCTCAATGTTGCATTGAAGTGCACGACGAGAATGCCCATTGGAGCTGCAAAGTAGCACAGAATTATATCTGCAGCAACTCATGAATCCTGTATCCATCATCCGAAAAATTCACGCAATTGTGGGTGCTGGCTTGCACGCAATTCATCAAGTGTGCCTTCGGCCAGCGTTTTTCCCTGGTAAAGAAACGCAGCATGATCTGCAATGATTTCGGCGCACAAAAGATCATGGGTGATGGCAACAGTGGTAATGCCGCGTTCTGCTTTCAACCGCATGATCAGATTGGATACAGTTCGAACGCTCACAGGATCCAATCCAGTCGTAGGCTCATCACACAACAAGATATCGGGACTTAATATGATCGCACGGGCAAGTGCAATCCGCTTTTTTTGTCCACCTGACAGTTCGGCAGGATACTGCGTGGCTGCATGCGGAAGGTTGACCCACGCGATGGCCTCCTGGATCTGTTCGGTACGCTCCGAGACGGACATCGTACTATGCCGACGCAGTACAAAATCCAGGTTCTCTGCCACCGTCATCGAATCGAACAGTGCTCCTCCCTGGAATAAGTATCCGATCCGGAGCCGCAGTGCGTTGAGACTGGACTGGTCCAATTGATCCACCTGATGTCCCTGAACCCATACTTCTCCCGAATCTGGTTCCATCAACCCAACCATATGCTTTAGCAAGACACTCTTTCCCGTACCGGATCCTCCCATAACTGCGAATGTGCTGCCCCGCCGAATGCAAACCGACACGCCCCGCAAAATTTTGCGTTCTCCAAATGCCTTATGAAGATTCTTGATCTCGATCTCGTATCCGTCCGAAAATTTTGAGATGTTTCCAGATTGATCGACGGTATGCTTCATAGTCAGGTCCCTGGCCTATCAGCCTCCAAAAAGAATCAGTGAAAGACGGACCATCATGACATCCGCTAAAAGAACAAGCAGTGACCCGATTACCACTGCACGCATTGCAGCCTGCCCTACTTCGCGTGTCCCGCCTCGAACATGATATCCCGAATAACAACCAACGATGGAGACTAAAAACCCAAAGACACTAGTTTTCGCGGTTGAGAAAAGCACATCCGACATACGAAGGCTCGAAAAAGCCTGATCAATAAACAGACGATAATCCAGATCGCTTGACAAGAGCGACTCTGCATATCCACCTAACAGCGCGACAATATCACAGGCAATGGTCAAAAGCGGAAACATCACCACACATGCCAGAACACGGGTAATGACAAGATATTTAAAGGGTTGTAAGGCAGAGACCTCCAACGCATCAATCTGCTCCGTGACACGCATGGACCCCAATTCTGCAGCGATTCCTGCCCCCAATCGCCCTGCCAGCACCAGCGAGGTAATGACCGGACCAATCTCTTTGACCACAGACAGCGCCAGCATACTTGGCAGCACTGCTTCCGCACCGAACCGTGCAAGGGTGCCGCGGCTTTGCATGGAGAGCACAATCCCGATAGAGCAGCCTGTGACTAAAACGAGAACGAGGCTTTTCGATCCAGTCTCATCCATTTGCCGGATCAGCTCCCGTCCCTCAAACGGACGCTGAAAGAGCTGCTGGAACACCATCCCGGAGAAGGTTGCAATTGCACCCACTTCTGCAAGTATTTTCTTCACTCCACGCATTACCAGGTATACTGATACAACAAGCTAAGCCCCATCGCTCCCGCCTCCCCACGCATACGGGCAACGAGCCATGGATACAGTGCATATTCAACCACCAATTCCCTGTTGTTTTCAACGGAGCTATTGGAGGTGGTCGGTTCTTCTGTGATCGGCCATTTGACGGAGGCAAACAGTTTGCGGGATACATACTTCCCGGCCGTGAGTGTCACTGTACCTCCCGTCTCCGGGTTGATCTGCACTACGTCCAGTCCAAGCCCTGCCCCCGCTGCCCCCGCAATCAGGCTGGACAACTGCTGAAGCGCAAGATCACTGCCACTCTGAAGTGCTCCCCCTCCCCCCAGTTGAAATGCATCCGCCGCCGGCCGCCCCGTTGCCATGTAAGAGATCATATCTGCACGGTCAAGTTGCACCGGCTCGCTCCGCAACTCCAACGCCAGCGACTCTGGCTCCTGTAAGCGCCCGGATGCATCCAGCAGGATCGTCACCGGCGTATCCTGCCCACTCCGGCTTGGAATATCCAGTGCTGCCTGAAGATCGAAGAATGGGTTGGTGGCAGCACCTGCAAATGTCACCCGGCCTTGCCGAATATCAAAGCGCCGCCCAAACTGCCGCAAATAACTGAGTTCGGGTACAATACTTACGGTTCCATGAAGCTCCTGCTCCGCGTACGGCTCTTTACTCAAGGCGACCGACCCACTCAGTAATACAGTCATTTCGGGGTTCTGTAAACTGTGTAATCGCACGGTCCCGGGAATACCAACCGATAAATCCATCGCCAGTGCGTCTACGAGTGAATAGGTCGTGGTGTCCCATACACTTGCCCGGATGTTAAAATACTGCTCCAGCATTTGAAGATCCGTTTCGGTAAAGTTAATCATCCCGTCTGCCAGTGTCACCGGCACATCCTGAGGCCGAATGACGGCGCTGGTCATCTCAATATGACCCGTCAGATCCGGGTTCCGCACTGTTCTTCCCAACGCCACAGAGCCGCTGACGTCCGCAACATAAGGGGCGGTATTCACCACCTGGAAATCCTCCAGGTTCATGGCTAAGTCCACCCCTCCCCGGTTGGATGCTTCCAACGTCACATGCCCCCTTCCTTCCGCAGTACCGCGACCACTGGAGGCATACAGGTTTTTGACATAAATCGTATCTCGTCGGAGCACCGCGTCCAACTGAACCTCCGATGGAGAAATCCCGAGCTGTGGCAACCGCACATACCCCTCAGTCAGGTTAAGCTCTCCACCAAGATTGGGCAAACTCAATGAGCCTGTAATCCCAATATCTGCCGTCAGCTTTCCTCTCAGATTGCTGATTTCGTCCTGTGCCAAAAAAGGGCTGACCCATGCAAGATTAAACTTGTCTGCCTGCAATGTCAGGGAGGCATCGGGAAAAGAGACTTCATCTCCCTTTTTTAACCTCAGATCAAGTGGCAGAAGGCCTGACACAGAGAGCGTACTTTCATCGACATGAACAAATCCCGCTTCTATATCCAGCCCATTCTCCTGGTAGTCAATCCGAGCAGCTACGCTCCCAACCTGCTCATTCTCTGACTCCACCATCAGATTCACCGACCCTGTCAACTGCGGCGCAGTTGCAGGTCCGTGAAAGAATAGATCTGCATTTGCAATTCCTCCAAGACCTGGTAATCCCAGGATATCGGTAAACGGAGCGAGTTGGACATTATAGAGATTCAACCCCAATCGCTGCTCCCCTTCCAGGTTCAGGATGCCGTCCAGGGTAATCTCCTGGTCCTGACTTCCCAGGACGAAGTAACGAACTCTGATCCCGTCATCGGCCAGGATTTCCGTCGGCACACCAAGATGCCACTCCGCTTCATCCAGATATAGATCCAACTGGCGAAGCGTTCCCTGCCGAGCGTCTAGATCCGCCTCCCCTTCCACGCGGAGAGACCGGCGATCATCAACCTCCATTCGCGCCTCATATTGGATCCTGCCCTGCTGCTCTTCAAGCCGCAGCCATGTTCGCCGGGCAGACACTGTTGGGATGGACAGCCTCTCCAAAACCACTTCCGCTCTACTGAGCCGAGGCTTCAAATCATCCAAGGTTCCTTCTGCGTACCCGGATGCCTGAAACAGACGCATCGTACGCCAAGTCAGAGGATCGGTCGTGACCCCAGCGGCCCACCGCAGTGAGTCATCCCGGTAGGCCAACTCTCCCCACAAGGTATCCGTCCCGCCACCGGCAACCGGCTGCGATCCGGTCCACGCTGCAAGTAATGCTGGATTCGTGATCGCTCCATCGAATCGCAGCGAATCAGACGATTCTTCAAAGAGGGAAACACTCCCCTGTGCGCGGAGTCGGCCGGCATTGCTGGACAGATCGAACTCACTTAACTGGAGCGCTCCATCCTCCATAGTCCCTGCAACCCTGAACCGATCAAACTGCACGTCACCAATCCTCGTGCTGTCGGCTTCAACCTGTGCATGATGGATAGTCATGGTCCGGGGGGTTGTCCCCTTCATGTCTACATCAAGGGATCCGCTGAGCTGTATATCTGCGAAACCGAGATCGCTCAGAGATAGATTTCGGAGGGATCCCCGGGCTCGAACTTCCCGGTCCAGCCCAAAACGTACCTGCTCCATTCGCACATATCCCTGATCAAGTGTGGCAGCACCAGAGGCCACAACCGAATCACCATGTGCTTTTACGTGCAGCTGTGCATCCGTAATTTCCAGTGCATTGACAGCCGAGGAGTCCAGAGAGAGAGCAGCATACCCCCCTTCGCCCCACTGTAGACTGTCAACACGCCCCGTGAGCAGGGTGGAGAAGGAATCCAGGCCGGCAAGGGCCCCCACATCAACCTGCTGGAACGCACCTCGTGAAAGATTTACAGTCGGCTGAGCTGCAAATGGATCTACATTAGCCCGCGCCTGAAATCCTCCCGATCCGATCGTGAAACGACTATCAATGATTGCCTCCTGATCCGACATCTCCAGAGAAATCTCCCCGTCACTGATCATTTCATGATTCATCCTGGAAGGCACTACGTGCAGCTGCCCGCTGGCATTTTGCAGCCCCCTGCCGGAAAGCTGCAACTGGGCATTGAGCTCTGTCTCAATACCGATCCCCAAATCCCGTAAATCCAGGCCCTCAATCTGTCCACGCTCCAGGACCCATTCGGGGGAACCAGCACCAAAATATGCCGAGCCCCCCAGTATGACATTACCTGATGGGAACGCAATGCGCCCACGTAAATCGAGATCCTGTCCCCACAGGAGTAGCTCGGCGTGAGCTTGTGTAACGGGAATCTGATTCCATGAAGACGGCTGTACCTCTATCTGGACCGTGATGCTGTCCGGGGGCCAGTTGGTGGTTGACTCCACGGTAAGGCTGATCTGGCTTCTCATATTTTGCCGATTCATCAGGGCACCAACATCCAATGCATCAACCTCAAGCCTTCCCGTGAGCCCGGACTCCTGACGACCCGCTTCCAATGCGATCCGGGTTGAGTCCCCCCGTAGGATTCCTGCAAGCTGGAGAATTTCATCCCCTGAATATAGACGCAACTCCCCGCCAGTTACCCCCAGCGTTCCCAGCTGCCCCGGCAATAATTCCATATATCCCTCCAGAGAATCTTTCCATGCCACCGTGAAATTGCCGCTGAGGGCACTTTTATGCTGTGGATCAAGCACCTGTGTATTGAGATCCCTGAACTGACCGGTAAGCTGTCCCGATCCTGAAGAAGGGTGGACCGTTCCTGCCAAACCCAGTGACCCTAGAGCAAGCCTTGAATCCAGTTGAACCTGCATGATCCCCTCTTCCATGTCCCCGCTCATGCTCGCCGACTCGATGGGGATGCCCGCAAGAACTCCCGTTCCCAGATTGCCTTCAATCCTGCCGTTGAGCGAATCCCAAGATACCCCATCCACATGACCACGAAGGGATCCGGTCAATTCGCCGGCCAGATCTGCAAACAGGTATTTCAGATTAAAATTCTCAAACCCTAACGTATCCAAATGCACCGATGGTGTACCAACCTGTGTACTCCCACGTACCTTCAGCGCAGCCCCATTCTCTGATTCTCCATCAAGTGCCAGATGCAGTGAATCCTCTTCACCTTCGAGCTCTATCGCGACCACAAGATCCTCTTCCATGTTTGGCAGGAGGATGCCCAACACATCTGCAGAAAGCGGAGCAGCAGCGACATTCAGGCTCGTTTGCCGTCCTATAGATCCATGGGCACGGATGACGGAGGTTGGACCATGCAATAGCAGCGTGTCCAGCTGGAGCAGCCCCTGATTCAACTGCAACCGGGAGGTGGCTGACAATTGCAAGACCGCCTGCTGCCAGGAAAGATCACCATACAGCGTATCCAGCTGGATTGCTGTCGGGGATATACTACCCCGAATCTGAATCCCGGAAATCTCGAGCATCTGATCCGCAAAATGGAAGATACCTCCCTGTATATGAAGAGACTCAATCCAGAGAAAATCAACCGGTTCAGAATTCCCCTCCTCCCCTGTGTCTGCGGTCTGTTCGGATGGAGGGCTGCGGAAGTGGAATATGGGAGTTGCCAACTCCATATGACGGATAAAGAGGCGGCCAGTAAGCAGATGCCCCGGTGAAAGTTTAACCTGTGCAGTGTCCACGCGCATCCAGTGACCTCCAACGCTCCCCTCAATGCCCCGCACTTCCAGTGAGTGCATCCAGAATCCATGCAATGACTCGAACGTGAGCTCCGTCTCACTGGCATGCAATGCCCAGCGTGCCAACAGGCTCAAACACCATGGGGTCTGTGCAAACCCGAGTGTTAGCACAACCCCAAGGATCACAAGCCAGCGATTCTTAAAACGCCTGCCCGATACTGAAGTGGACATTAAAACGGTACCATGTATTCCTGCTGTCATCCTGCGACCCACCGGTGGCTGCCAGCGCATCTTCAGATGATTGCAGATCAAGCGGATCAGGGTTTAGTTTGGCTGCAACATCCAGACGAACAAACCCGATCGGCGTATCATATCGTAACCCTAAACCTGCCCCCACCTTGAACTGGCGGAGTGTAATCCGACCAGTATCCCTGAACCCGCACTGAATCGAAATATCGCGTGTCCGGTTGGCGTCTTCAAAAAACGGCCCAACACAATTTTCTGCACGCTCGGAAGAGACTGCCCCTGCATCCGCAAATGCTGCCCCATACCACGGCCCGCTCAGCCGAAATCGAACCTCTGCACTGGCAACCAAACGGGCCAACCCTCCGATCGGCTCATACACACCGTCCTCCAGAGAAGCCTCGCCATCACGGTCTTGTGTGCGGATCGCCTTGGGGCCCGCCAGTCCTGTGCTCCATCCCCGCACATCATCTGCCCCGCCAACATAAAATCTCAAAGGATCAAACCGATCTTCGGTCGGCTGCAGAAACTGTGTATCGATGACCTGAGTCCCTTCGGATGTGTAGAGTGTCCTGGACCTGGTCCCGCCCCCCCCCCACCCCCCGATCGTGTATGTAAGAAGGGAACGAGATGTGCGGGACACCCCACAAATCGTGTTATTGAAGAAACGCACAGGACAAAAAACG
>JAPPBZ010000250.1 GCA_026702635.1 Bacteroidota bacterium | reverse complement strand
GTATATACAAAATATCCCCGTATTCACGACACCGGGCCATGAGTTAGGAGTTCGTGTTCGATCTCGAACATTATCCGCGGTCGTACATCCATTCCCTTTTTACCGCAGGCCGACGTAACTAGAACGTACATCTGTAATTGCCGGAATGGTCATCTTCCAGCGAGAAATCGCTATTTTGGCGCAATCGTATGACCCAATGAATCACCCTGCTGCTCTTTAATGGCTACTCCTAAAACTAACCGGAGACGGAGTGATGTAACTCCACCTAAACCTAAAGCCAGCCCTCGCACTGGACGTAAAAAAGAGTTTCTAGGTATTCTCATTCTACTCTTGGGAATCCTCCTTGGAACCAGCGGGATCACCTATTCAGCGTCAGATAATGCCCTGATTCAGGGCAAATCCTTCTTTGAGTTACTTTTCCCAGTCGAAACGATACCCCTCAATAACGCTGTCGGCCCGATTGGTGCGTGGCTTGCGTATGTGATCGTTCCTTCGTTCTTTGGATACGTCTCTCTGCTACTAATTCTCCTCGTATTCCTCTATGGCTATACGATCCTGAGAAAACGTCCCCTGCGAGATCTTGTGCTTCCGACCATACACTGGGTTTGGATTGTCGGTCTTCTGGGCACCCTGCTTGGGCGTATCCACCTATCAGATCCAGACCTTGGGCTGGAAATATGGGCAGGTCAATATGGTCACTTAGCGGCCTCCTGGTTGAACAGTGTTCTGGGCTGGCTGGGATCATGGATCATTCTCGGTGCCCTCTTGCTCATCGGACTGCTGCTGGTGATTGATCAGGATATTCAACACTGGCTGGATCGCGTGGAACGACTTTGGAAAGCCATTCCGAAAGCTATTCGTGAGCACAGACAAAAAGATAAGACGACGCCGAAGGCTGGGAAATCAGAAAAGGCCCGTCTGCGGTCCACTTGGGAGAGTCTGGATAAAAAAATTCAATCTTCAACTGAATCGTCTCCCGACAATCAGGAGAGCGACTTAGAGCCCGTCGAAGATCCTAATACCACACCGCAACAACTATCCATAGAAGAGAATGCCGAACTGGAGCTTAGTGTTACTGGACAGATCACAGAGCAGACAGGACATAGTTCTCGGCCTCGACGCACGAAAATAGAGGGGGGACATAAGTATAAATTCCCCCATTTCGGTCTTCTGGATGCACCTTTGCAGACTGAGCAAGAGATTGATTACGATGAACTAGAGGAGAATAAGACGAAGCTCGTTGAAAAACTTGCCCGCTACAAGATTGAAATTATTGCTGTGAATGCCAAAGTGGGACCCACGGTCACGCTTTATGAACTCACTCCTGCACCGGGTGTGAAGGTGAGCCGAATTAAGTCACTGGAAGACGACCTGGCAATGGTGATGGCTGCGCAGGGAATTCGGATGATTATCCCTATCCCAGGGAAATCTGCGGTGGGTGTCGAAATCCCCAATAGCCGCCGGGAACTCGTACGGGTCCAGTCTGTGCTGAATACAACTCGTTTCCAGGAATCAGAGATGGAATTGCCTGTCGTTCTAGGCAAGACCATTGAAGGTGAGATTTTTATAGAGGATCTGGCAACAATGCCGCACCTTCTGATTGCGGGAGCTACCGGATCTGGAAAATCTGTTGGCCTGAATACCCTGATTACTGGCCTTTTATATGCATGCGATCCATCCGACTTGAAATTTGTCATGGTGGACCCAAAAAAGATTGAGCTTCAGCAGTACAAAGGGCTTGAGCGACATTTCCTTGCTATTCCAGAGGATGGAACCGAAGCGATCATTACTGAAATTTCAGATGCTCTCGATATCCTTCGAGCCTGTGAGCGCGAAATGAGTATCCGTTATGACCTTCTGAAAGAAGCTAGAGTCCGTGGAGTCAAGGATTATAATATCCGTCTCGCCGAAGGAGAGCTTGATACAAACGATGGACACAAACACCTCCCCTACATTATCATCATTATTGATGAGCTGGCTGATCTCATGATGACAGCGGGTAAGGATGTTGAGGCCCCCATTGCAAGGCTGGCACAGATGGCCCGCGCCGTGGGAATCCACTTGATTCTTGCAACTCAGCGCCCTTCTGTTGATGTGATTACCGGTCTCATAAAGGCAAATTTTCCCGCAAGACTTGCATTTCAGGTTGCCTCCAAGGTTGATGCACGTACCATCCTCGATCAAAACGGGGCAGAACAGCTGGTTGGCAATGGGGATATGTTGTATATGAAAGGCAGTAAAGTTCTGCGATTGCAAGGCCCCTTTGTTTCGGTCAAAGAAATTGACCGTCTCATGCACTACATCCAGCAACAGCCAGGGCCAGGCCCCTATCAACTGCCGAAAGTTGAAGACGAACCTCTTTCGTCTTCCTCGGATCAATCACCCAGAAATGGGGACACGGATGAGCTCTTCGAAGAAGCAGCAAGAATCATTGTGCGTAACCAACAAGGCTCCGTTTCGTTGATCCAACGTAAATTGTCCATTGGTTATACGCGAGCTGCCCGTATTATTGATCAACTTGAACAGGCTGGGATCGTTGGAT
>JAPPBZ010000010.1 GCA_026702635.1 Bacteroidota bacterium | reverse complement strand
TGTAACTTTCCGCCCACAGAACCAATTCGTCTGGTCAACTCGTGCTCAATGTTCATGTGGACATCTTCAAGCGCAGGATCCCAGGTAAATTTTTGCGCAAGAATATCTTCCCGGATCTCTTCCAGCCCCGTACAAATCACTTCGCACTCCTCTTCGGAAAGAATCCCCTGAGACATTAACATCGATGCATGTGCGATAGAACCTTCTATATCCTCCAGTGCCATCCGTTTGTCCACACCTATTGATGCACCGAAAGCCTGCACCAGTCTATCTGTTTCTTCTACAAAGCGACCACCCCACATGCGCTTTGGATCACCCGTGCTATGTTGTTTCTCCATTAGAGGAATGCATTTCCTGTTATCCGCAAATAAAATAGGCTTCCCTACCGTAAATTGTCGTGTCTAACTACTTACACGACAGTGCGTCCCCTTTGCTTCTTACTCGTATCGCTGGTTCCTACCACGCTCGTGAGTGCCCAGTACTCGATGCCTGATTCAGAGCAGTCGTCTATACCCGTTGTGGCGGCGGCGTATACGGATGTAGCTCCCGTACTGGACGGCACCATCATTGGTGATCCTGCTTATGCACAAGCAACACCCATCACCGAATTCTGGCAAACAACACCACAAGAAGGACAACCCTCAAGCGAGCGAACAGAAGTGCATTTGGTCTATACGGACCGTGCACTGTATGTGGGCGTGATCTGCTATGATCGTGAACCAGAAGAAATCATTGTCTCTGATACCCGCCGTGATGCTCCGCTTGATGAAACAGACAGCTTTCAGATGATCCTTGATACGTACCTGGATGGACAGAATGGCTTTGTCTTTGGCACGAACCCTGCTGGCATTGAGTATGATGCACAGGTGACCAACGAAGGTCAGGGAGGTTTCGGCGCACGACAACAGGCTGGTAGTGGTGGAGGCTTCAATATCAACTGGGATGGATCCTGGGACGTGCAAACCCGCACCACCGAAGATGGATGGAGGGCGGAATTCGAGATCCCATTCCGAACGATTCGCTTCCCCGCGACACGCGAACAGACATGGGGAGTAAATTTTCAGCGGAATATCCGCCGACATAATGAACGCTCTTTCTGGACCCGCATGCCCAGGCAATATCAACTCAGCAGAGTTTCTAGGGCTGGTCATGTCTCTGGACTGATCGTCCCTCAACCCCGCAACCTCCAGGTCGTCCCCTATACGCTTGGGAACGTCACTCGAACATTTGAATCTGGAAACCCTATAGTTGACCCGGATGTTGAGGTTGGTGTGGATCTCAAGTACAGCCTGACTCCAAGCCTGACGCTTGATGCCAGCTACAATACGGATTTTGCACAGGTTGAGGTCGACGAACAGCAAGTAAACCTGGATCGGTTCAATCTCTTCTTTCCCGAGAAGCGTCCTTTCTTTCTCGAGAATGCAGGGCTTTTCTCAGTGGGAGTCTCCGAGTTCAGCGGACAGGAAGTCGAACTCTTTTTCAGTCGACGCATCGGTATCGGACCGGCTGGAGAACCGATTCCCATACTCGGAGGAACCCGGCTCTCGGGACAGGCTGCGGGCGTCAATGTAGGCCTGCTGACCATGCAGACCCGTGAGGTTGAAGGAACTGCCGCCGGGACAAACTTCTCGGTTGCGCGCATCCGAAAGGACCTGTCAAACCGCTCTTCAGTCGGGATCATGGCAACCAGTCGACTTCATCTTGATTCCGGCGAATCCGTACCCGTGGAAGAGAATAATCAGGCCTTGGCTATTGACGGGCGATGGGGAATTGGTCAGTATACAACTCTTTCCGGGTTTGTTGCACGAACGTTTTCACCACACCTAACCGGGGCTGAACATGCATTCAATATGAATGTATCCTACCTCTCTAATGTATGGCGCATCAATACGACCTTTACGCAGGTTGCGGAGGACTTCAATCCAGCGATTGGATTCCTAAGAAGAAACAGTGAATACCGTAAGCTTACCGGCCTGATTCTTTATGCCTGGCGACCGGAGAACTCGCTTGGACTCCTGGAGTTGCGACCTCATGTGAGTTATCAGGGATACTGGGACTTTAAGGGATTCCAGGAAGGAGGGCGCTGGCATATCGACAATCATTGGGAATGGAAGGGCGGATTTGAAGTCCATACCGGGATCAATCTTACCCGCGAAGGGGTTCAGGAGGAGTTCGAAATTTCAGGCAAAGTGCGTGTCCCCGCTGGCACCTATGACCACAGAGAGGCACAGCTCGTACTGATTACCAATCAAGGACGCAAAGTGAGTATCAGCAGCCGTGCGCTCTTGGGGGGCTTCTTTGGTGGAACGCGGAGAAACGTGTCAACTACCTTCCGACTCCGTGCCAATGAGGCATTGACCACTGAACTCAACTGGTCGTATAACGATGTTCACTTGCCAAATGGGGATTTTGTGATCAACTTAATCCGAACTCGACTTTCCTATTCATTTACGCCCCGACTGTATATTCAGGGACTATTTCAGTACAGTGACAGCGCAGGGGATCTGTGGTCTGCCAATCTGAGACTTGGATGGCTACAGTCTGCAAATACGGGATTATTCATTGTCTT
>JAPPBZ010000070.1 GCA_026702635.1 Bacteroidota bacterium | reverse complement strand
ATGCCGGTGCCTGGTCAAGCCGGGGCTATGGAGTCGGCGTTGGTGACGAATTAGGACCCAACACTGTTGATAACCCCGATCAATGGAAAGAATATGAGTGGACGAACGTTCAGAACCTCGGAGTCCACTTTGATAACAATCAGGGTGGAGGACCAATTTATCTGGATGATGTCTACATCGGGGCTGTAGATCTGGACCTCTCTGATCAAAACGCACCACCACCAGCAGCTATGGGAGTCTCTGCTGCAGCTACCGCCGACAGCAATACAGTGTCTTGGACGAGTATCGCCGATGCCGCTAGCTATAAGGTTTATTTTAGCACCGAGGAATTCACAAGCATTTCGGATCCTGGAGTAGGAATTGCAGCACAGGTGGGAGGTGACGCTACTTCAGCGGGCCACAAGATCGAGGTTCCTCATGAAAGTCTACTCCCTCTAACACTGCATTATGCGGTCACAACACTGAGCAGTTCTGGTGTTGAGAACGAGGACATTTCCTCGAGCACAGCCAGTGTCGCAAATGAAAATCTTCCCCTTCAAGCTCATATATCAGAGCTGACCACTGAAGAGGTAGATCACCTGACTGATCTCCTGTTTGGTGATTCATTTGACGATGTAAAGGAGATGGGTTTCCCAGAAGGATATTTGCCCTTTGAACTCAACATGGACCACTTCAAACCAGCCGATGCCGGGTTGCCCGCAGGGGGAGACGAAGACTTAAGCGGCAAACTTTGGGGAGGCTATAGTGCGGATCCCCCCGAACTCTATCTCTATGTGGAGGTGACGGATGATCAGACCTCGTTGCAGGCAGCTGGTGGTAATCCCGCCGAAGGCTGGCAACATGACAGCATTGAGTTTGGTTGGGGAAACTATGATGTAAGAGATGTGGCAGGGGGTGGAATCTTTTCGGGTACCCCCCATCAGGACATCACGCGTGGAGAATTTGCAGACTACCAATTCCGTATCGCTGGACAGGGCGATGGGACCAAGGCGGGCACGGAAGCCTATGCATTTGTTGGCTGGAGTATCGATGCAGTCCCGCAAGGAGGAGGAGCAATCTACGATCAACTCACGGATGAAAATGGCGCGGTTATTGGCTATAAAACTCTATCCCTGATTCCCATGGATCAGATTCAAAATGTAGACGAAGGGGATGCCATTACTCCCTTGCCTACCGGTGATCAGATTGCCTATTTCCCCTTCAACTTCGTCCTGAATGATGGAGACGGGGGAAACCGGGACGCGCAGATTCAATGGTCCATCAAATCGAATGCAGACGGGCAGTGGTGGAACACGCCAGCGCAATGGCCACCTGTTGCGCTTGTCGGTCGAACAATGGAAACTGAGGATACAACCCGTGTGAATATTGCTGTCGAAGAACTCCCGGGTGAGATTGTTCTGGATCAGAATTATCCGAATCCGTTTAATCCCACTACTTCAATCCAATTCTCGCTTCCTGTGTCCGAAAGCGTAACCCTGCACGTGTTTGATGCAATGGGACGGACCGTGGCAACGCTGTTGGATCGAAAACCACACATGGCAGGTAAATACACGGTCCAGTTCAATGCCGAAGGGCTGGCCTCCGGTATATACTTCTACAGACTTGAAACAGGATCGTCGGTGCTAATGACCCGACGTATGGTCCTGATCAAATAATGAAAACATTATCGGGACGTAAGCATGCTGGATTCTGTGTGATCCTATTCTTGCTTTCTATCGGTGGGGTGGGCAATTTATTTGCCCACCCCACCGACGGCCCGACCGGAAAGATAGCCGGCAGAGTCCTGGAGGCAGGGACGGACTTGGGGATACCTGGGGTCAATGTGGTCATCGTGGGAACCTCAATCGGGGGAGTGACCGATGCAGATGGATATTATCATATCCTGAACGTCCCCCCTGGAACCTACAGTGTTCAGGCATCCTTCATTGGCTTCGCGACCGTGATCACGCAAAATGTGCGCGTGGTACAGGACCAGACTACCACCGTTAATTTTGATCTACGTGAGGAAGCTATTGAGGGAGAAGAGGTTGTGGTGGTGGCAGAACGCCCGATTGTGGAGATGGACCGGACAACAACGACATCTGTGATTGATGCCGAACAACTTGAAGTATTACCAGTGACCAATGTGAGGGATGCAATCAACCTTCAGGCAGGTGTGGTTGACGGGCATTTTCGCGGAGGACGAACCGGCGAAGTGACCTATCTGGTCAATGGAGTTCCCATTACCAATGCCTTCAGCAAGGATGCCGCGTTCGATATCGAACAGAACATGGTTGAAAGCCTTGAGGTCATTAGTGGGGTCTTCAACGCTGAATATGGCCAGGCGACTAGTGGTGTTGTTAATATTGTCACCAAAGATGTACCGGACAAATGGAGTGGCTCTCTCCTCGCCTATGCTGGTGCGATCGCCAGTAATCGCGACTTGGAATTTGTCGGTCGGACTACGGGCCCCGGACAGGCACTCTCGTTCTCCGACTTTGCTCCAGATACGGTCTCTTATGCCGAAGCGGCCAGCCTGCCAAACTTGGTTGATGTCCAAGCGTCCCTAGGAGGCCCGATCCTTCGTGACCGTTTGGGAATCC
>JAPPBZ010000143.1 GCA_026702635.1 Bacteroidota bacterium | reverse complement strand
TGATCGTTCATGTGTCTAATTTTATACATTCGGCGCCGCTTCCGAATGACAGTTCCAGCAATGAGCAGTCTTGCCGACCTGTATGATACAACACCAGCCGCGCCTATTCCAACGAGTCCAAAAACAATGGTAAAGATTCGCCCCGTATGTGACAGATCATGAACTTCGGTGTACCCAATGGTTGTCAACGTAATGAACGCCATATAGAGTCCATCCATAAGGCTCCAGTTTTCCAGGAACGAATAGCCCAATGTACCAACCACCATCCAGAGAACTAGGAAGAGGACCGCGTATACGACCTCGGCTCGCTTCGGCAACTGTTCGTGCGAATTCCCCGGACTATCTAATACGGGTGCCATGAAGCTGAGGGTTACGCAGTGGCAGGAATCCGAAAAATCCGTGCATAGACGGAATTGCAGAGGGGGAGTTCAAATTCTCCCGCACGCAGTGCAATCAAGGTGTGAATTCCAGGATTAAAGATGCTCGTTTCTGGAGAGATCAGGTCTTGAGCGATCAATTTTCGGAACTGACTCCGGGAGGCAAAATCAACCCCTCCGTGCTCTGATCTGTAGTAGATGAACATCGAGGAGAGTATGCGGCAATGATGGTTTTCAGAAATCTCTTCCACGGCATTCATCAGAGCATCAATTCCGCACCCACTAATTGTGCCACCGGCAATTTCACCGGCAATCAGCAAAAACCGATTTGAGTAGAGTGTCGCCGAACTTTCGATAGCGCGGCCGTGCGAGGTCCATTCTTCAAGAAAAAGTTGGACCTGGGCGAGAAGATTCTGTAGATCTGGTTGTGTTCCCTCGAGGGGGATGACCCAGAGTCGAGCCTGATCCGTGCGGTCAGGCAGAATTGTTTCATGAGACGAGTGCATCAGTCAATAGGAAAAGATTTGCCGGTAAGTGGGGCAGGGTGATTTGGATCAGACTCCAGCTCCTCTCGCAACTCAGTCACACGCTGCTCGGCTGCATCAAGTCGTGTCAAGCATTCCTTTGCAAGCTCAATCCCTTCCTCGTACTGTTTCAGGGAGGATTCTAGTGTACCGGAACCCTCCGATAATGCTTTTGCAATAGACTCAAGACGCTTCATAAGCGTATCAAGGGAGTCGTTGGTATCAGGGAGTTCGTTCTTCATGGAGATCGGTGAATGGTGCCAGTGACTCGTGCAGTAGGTTCACAAGATTGTTATACACTCAAATTAAATATAAGGATGGATTTAGGACTTAAGGGGAAGGTTGCGGTGGTCACAGGGGCAAGTCGTGGTTTAGGGAAAGCGATTGCAACGCAACTTGCAGCAGAGGGATGTCGGCTGGTAATCTGTGCGCGTGGGGAAGAGGTATTGTCTTCTGCGCGGGAAGAGATCACCCAGTTGTATGATGTACCTGTTCTGGCACAAGCGACGGATTTAACGGTTCCGGGGCAACCGCAAGAGTTGATTGAGGCAGCAGTCAGCGAGTATGGGACCGTTCAACTTCTCGTCAATAATGCTGGAGGGAATCGCCGTGGAAAATTCGCCGATTTATCAGATCAGGACTGGGAGGATATATTGACATTGAATTTGAAGATGCATTTGCGTGCCAGTCGGGCAGCGATCCCTCACATGCGAAATAGTGGCGGCGGAGCAATTCTGTTTGTGGGATCCATATTTGGTCGCGAAGCAGGTGGCCCCGGACTCTCCATCTATAACACGACGAAGTCGGCATTGATGAGTGCTGCAAAAATTATGGCACTTGAGCTGGCTTCAGACGGGGTTCGGGTCAATACACTGGCCCCCGGTTCTATACGATTTCCGGGAGGATCCTGGGATAAGAGGGTCAAGAGTGATCCAGAAGGCATGAAAACCTTTATTGCGGAGAATCTGCCCATTGGCCGGTTTGGAACGGCCGAAGAGATTGCCGATGTTGCTGCATTTTTGCTCTCAGACAGGGCAAGCCTGATTACCGGTGCCTGCCTGAATGTTGACGGGGGGCAGTCACGGTCTCTGATCTAAAATCTAGACAAACTGCAACAGGCGGACACGCAGATTACGCATATCTGAGTCAGGCCTTCTCCACTGGATCAGGATTGGACTCTGGTAAGTGCCCGTTGTGATCCGACCATGCGGCTCTTCATTCCCTGCATTGATAAGGAAGCGGGCAGTAGTCCCCAAATTCATCCAGCGGGTTTCGAGAGGGGTCGCAAGCCGGTCGATCACAGACTCCAGCAAGGGTAAGCGCATACCCAGGCGCTCGACCATGTATTCAACAGCAGAAACACTACGGCTGGCCAATCGAAGGCCATCCCGAATTGCGAGGTGCAGCTCATAGGTGAGCACTTTCTTGGCTTTGCCGGGAAGAGTCAGGGGATGCCGCACTAACTCGGAGGCGTGGTCAAGCATATACCGCAGGGGGTTCTTGAGTACGTCCGTGATATCCCGTTCAACCAGTAGCGTTTCGTATTCATTGACCGTAATCCCGGCATTTTTTTCATTCGAGTCCAATTCAAAGGTAACTAGCCCGCGATGAATATTGTGCTTGTTTACAAGTGTCTGAATGATCTTCAGGCACTGCTCGTTGCGTGGAATGGCGAGGATCA
>JAPPBZ010000214.1 GCA_026702635.1 Bacteroidota bacterium | reverse complement strand
CCGAGGGCGTGCTGGACCACGGTCTGACCCCGAAACGGGGCCCGCAGCTTGTGGATTGATGAATTTGACTACATGTTGGGTCTTGTGCTGGCTCTTCAGTAAATAGGAATGTCTGCATCACGTGTGCTGGTTGTTGATGACGAGGTAAGTATTCGAAGGACGCTCCGGGAGATCCTGGAGTACGAAGATCTTGTGGTTGAAGAAGCAACGGATGGCGAGGAGGCGTTAAGCAAGCTCAGAAAATCCACATTTGATGTGGTTCTTCTGGACATTAAAATGCCAAAGCAAGATGGATTGCAGGTTCTGGCTACATGTGTGGAGACATGGCCGGAGTTACCTGTGATCATGATCAGTGGTCACGCAGATATCAAGACCGCTGTAGAAGCCACTCAATCTGGGGCGTTCCATTTCATTGAAAAGCCGCCGGATCTACAACATCTTCTGGTTACCGTTCGCTCCGCACTTGAGCGAGGAAAGCTGGTAATTGAGAATCGGCGGTTGCGACAGGCCTTGAAGCAGCAACAGGGGAGTGTTCTCGTGCCTATGTTGGGTGATAGCCGGGCCATGCATGCGGTGAAAGGATTGATCGAACGTGTTGGTCCTACCGAGGCCCGGGTACTCATCACCGGGGAGCCTGGTACAGGAAAAGAGCTGGCAGCACGCTGGATCCATACTCAAAGCCTCCGCAGGGAAGGGCCAATGGTCGCAGTGAATTGTGCTGCGATCCCCTCGGAACTCATTGAAAGTGAGCTGTTTGGTCATGAAAAAGGCTCGTTTACCGGCGCGAACCGCCAGCGAATCGGAAAATTTGAGCAAGCACACAGTGGTACACTATTTCTTGATGAGATTGGTGACATGAGCATGCCTGCGCAGGCAAAAGTTCTGAGGGTTCTGCAGGAAAACAGACTTACCAGGGTAGGTGGGGAGCGTACGATCAATGTAGATGTCCGTGTGGTTGCTGCAACGAACAAGGATCTACGCGTTGCTATTGATGAGGGGAAATTTCGGGAAGATTTATATCACAGATTGAGTGTGATCCTTCTGAATATGCCTCCAATCAGAGAGCGGACCGGGGATGTGTCGATGCTAATTGAACATTTTGCTTCCCGACTCTCAAAACGAAATGGGCTTCCACCTAAAATCTTTACCAGCGAGGCAATCAACAAGCTCTCCTCATTACCATGGCGCGGGAATGTACGGGAAGTCAGTAATGTGGTCGAACGTCTAATGATTCTGAGCGAAACGGATACAGTAACCTTGTCGGATGTGGAGCACCTAGTCGTACCCGCATCTTCTGAGGAGGGTCAGATCCATGCAATGGCTAAGCATTATGGTAAACTGGCAGACTTCCGTGATCACACAGAGCGTCTGTTTCTTCAGCAGAAGCTGGAGGAAAACAATTGGAATGTGAGCCAAACAGCTACAAAAATTGGGATTCAACGCTCACATCTGCACACGAGAATCAAACATTACAATCTTGAACGGGATGCTTAAGGTTTATCTACTCACTGCGCTTGGATTCCTGATGTTGCTTCCGGCTGAAGTTATGGGCCAGAACGGCGTTGGCGAGAGACTGAGTGTCTTTCTTGATTGCGATCGATGTGAAGAAACTCATATCCGTACAGAATTGGATTTTGTCAACTATGTTCGAGATCCCAATCAAGCCGACGTACATATCTTTGTGACCAGCAGTTTTACTGTGCTTAGCGGTCGGCAGTACGACTTGTCCTTTATCGGTCTTGGATCATTAGAGGGGTCAGAATTGAACCTAGTCCGAGTTTTTGACCAGGATACATCACGAGAAGAGAGGAGGGCAATTATCAATGAAGCTCTTCGACTGGGTTTGGCACCCTTTCTTGGTCAAGGGGCGAGTACAGATATTTTTTCACTTGCCTATGTAACGAGAGGGGAGTCTGAAGCGGAGGAATTATTAAGTCAGGATCCGTGGAGACACTGGGTCTTTAATCTGTATGGTGGAGATTTTGAATTAGATTTAGAATCTAATCGTACGGTATTTGATTCGCGGTGGGGTTTATTCGCCGATCACCGAAGTGAGGAGTGGAAGGCGCGAATCCGGCCATACTTCAATTATGATTTGGTACGGATTCAACGGGAGGGCAGAGCGGCGGTGCGTAGAAGTATCACCCGACATGGACTGGATAGCTATTTGATCCGCAGTCTGGGACCGCATTGGTCAACAGGAGTCTTTCTAGACTATGTGACTCGCGATGATCGAAATCTGAAGCATTGGGTTTATTTCGTTCCGGGGATCGAGTACAGTTTATTCCCATACGAGGTTGCAACACGTCGCGCCATTACATTTGTTTACCGAATTGGCATACAGTACGTAGATTATTTTGAGACAACGATTTTCGGCAAGACACAGGAATGGTTGCCCCGTCATGAGTTGGATGCTACGGTTGCAATTCGTCGCCCCTGGGGAGATATTTTCAGCGGACTGGAGGGTTCTCAATATCTACATGATCCATCAAAACGACGGGCGGAGTTTTTTGCGAATATTTCCGTACGTCTTTTTCAGGGATTTTCTCTGGAGCTTGAGGGAAGTTTTGAAATGATTCGGGATCAACTCTCTCTGCCG
>JAPPBZ010000007.1 GCA_026702635.1 Bacteroidota bacterium | reverse complement strand
GTACGGACATTTAAGCGATTCTGCAACAATGCTTTGCTGGCTAGCACTTCATGTCGGACCCATCTCCCCCTCACTGAATTCGCATCACTCTTAATATGGGTGAAGAGATAGTTGAGTTTGGGCAAATAGGGTTCGTCGACGATGAATGTTGTTTCCCTTCGATCTCCTTTGAATACCCCGAACTGCTCCAATCGACCGACCGTGCCGGTGATTGAGGATGTTTCAGATAATTGCCAGCCTGCACTTGCTTCATCAATTGTTTCCTGATGTGTCTGGACAAGCCCACGATCAATTGGCAGGTTCCAGGAGCGCACAAACTCAACCGGCTGCGTCCGATCAAATGTAGCGAAATTCTCCCCTCTTCGGCGACGATTGGCGGTGAATTCCATTTTGCCCAATCCAACGGGCAAGTCGCTTACCGTCAGGCGGATATCGTAGCTGTGCGCCCGGTCGTTGTCCGCATCCAAGGAAGAAAAGCGGTTTTCATCACGATAGGAATGCGCCCACTCTCCCGCGATCTCGACATAGCGGATCGGTGCAAAACTTCCCCGCAAATCAAACATGCGCTGCTGCGCTGGCTTCGGCAATACACGTATCGGTGAATACTCGCCCTGCCCAGGACCACGATAGCTATAGATAATCCCATTCGTGGTTTGACCTTGCCGCACATAATCCCCCTGTCCGGGTCCGACCCGGGTAAATTCAACTCGAAAAACTTCGCTTTCAGAAGCATCTATGATGGGCAGATAGATTTGATAACTCTGTCCAGCGACCGTCGTATCTACTTGCATATAGTGTACCCATGGCGCATCAGGATCATAGGTTACCGGGGTTGCACCACTGCGCGAAGCCTCCGAGTCTCCCAACTGGGCAAGGAGCTGCTTATCGTCAGTGGTGAGTCCGAATTCCTGATCAAATGATTTACCATCCGCTTCTCGGATGAAAGTGACTCCCAGAGAGGCTAATGGCGGTCCGGAATCTCGCCCTGTCGTGGCGACAATAGCCTCCGTCGCAGCAAGAGTGCGAGTAAATTCTGTTGTTCGGTATTGAAACTCAACCGCGATTCGATGATGGTACTTGATCAGGCGATTTGTTGTGAAGGTGATCTCACCTGTAGCATAGTCAATCACATAATCCCGAGACTCGCCGCGTTCCAGACGAACACCATCCAAGTAAACGGCTTCTGAGCCTGGTATGACGAGAATAAACGGTTCATTTGCAATGCCTTGGAGCCTGTAGGGCCCTTGCACCCCATCTTTGACTTGGAGGTCCTGGGTCTTAAATAGCCCACGTGACGTCGCTGCTACTGCGTGCAGTGTACCGCTTGGCGTCTTGAATGGTAATGGAGTCGTAATTCCAACCCCTTGAATTTTTCGGTTGAGTCTGGCGAACGTACTGTGATCAAGATCTAATTGAAAGTCACCCAGCTGGGCTGAACTGAATGGTGTATCAATTTCTATGAATACCCGGTCCAGTTCGCTCAGTCGCTGCGTCGTTCCTTCAGGAAGAATGGGAGTGTTTTCATCCGTCAGTGCTGCTCTCACATGGATATTTGGTGAAAGTTGTCCTGACATCTGCAGACGCAACCCTGACTCAATCGTTGCGTCGCGGTTATTGCCTGCCAAGATGCCACGCGTAATGGATCCACTCCGTCTTAGTTGAGTCGGTTGCGACAATGGCACCGGCTCCTCCAGTTGAGTTGGAACCAGTGAATCCGTTGGAGGCAAAGGCCCCAAAACCCTTGTAAACTGATCGGGAAGATTTAAATCCCAAATTCTGTAACTGACCGTGGCCGTATCATTTGCGGCAATGGACGGGATCCAAAGGCGATGAAACCGGGTGTCCAATTGATAATCACTTGGACTAAGTCTTCTACCCTTTGCTGATACAACCAGTGTGCCTGGGACGGTAAAAGGATGCAGAACAAACGGTTGTTCTCCCGTCAGAGTATCCACCCTGGCTTGCGGAGCCTGGCCAAATGTGGAAGAAGAGCACAGCACTGCGCAAAGGTAACATAAACACAATATGCTCCCCGATTTCGCAATCCAAACAAATTTTTGTGCTTGCCTAAACCCCAAAACTAACGTCGTCCGCTAGCTCATTGGTGTCATCTGATCGAATGGCAACGCCAGCTTTCTCGAGAAGATGTCCGCACTGATGAATACCTTGCACAAGCCCTTCCGCTAACTGCCCCGCCTTTATATGTTGCTGAATCGTAGTCACAACCTCAATCCAATCATCCGTGTCAACCTTTGCATTGATACCGGCATCCCCTACAACCTCAATCCGATGTTCTAAAAGTGATACGAAAAGCAGAATGCCCGTACGTTCACGAGTTGAGAACACTTCTTTTTCTACAAAGGCCTGCATTGCCCGCCGATGGGTTGCAAGGGCCAACCTGACCTGTCCTGCGAAGCGGCGCTTTACGGCGGGGACCCAGTGCACTAGAGCAGCACCAATCGCTGCCGCTGTGATGATCAAAAGTACCGGTACTATACCTTCTGTCAGTTGACTACCACCCCACCCCGAGAACCAGCGGGTCCCCAGAACGACCGTGTACGCCAGGAGTGCAAACAAACCAGCCCCCCGCCAAACGGCGACCTCATGCGAAGCACTCT
>JAPPBZ010000287.1 GCA_026702635.1 Bacteroidota bacterium | reverse complement strand
CGCCATATGAGCTGGTGAAGAAAATGCGAGCCTCTTTCTACATGTTGGGGGCACTGATTGGGCGCTATCGAAAGGCACGAGTTTCATTGCCCGGTGGATGTGCCTGGGGCCCCCGCCCTGTGAATCTACATCTCGAAGGCCTGAAGGCACTGGGAGCAGAGATTGACTTGGATGAAGGGTATGTTGTGGCACGTGCTCCCCGCGGAGGCTTGCCTGGGGGATCTTATCGGTTTGAACCCTCCAGTGTTGGTGCGACGGTCAACCTGCTTCTAGCCGCAAGCTTAGGACGCGGTGGCAGTCGAATTGAAAATGCGGCGATTGAGCCAGATGTAGTTGTGTTCTGTGAAATGCTTCAGGCCATGGGAGCAAAACTGGAAGGGATTGGAACACGGACGATCGAAATTGAAGGAGTCCCGGAATTACAAGCCGTCAATTATAGTAATTGCCCTGACCGCATTGAGTTGGGCACCTTTATGATTGCTGCGGCAATCGCTGGCACGCCCGGTGAATCCATACGCTTGACTCATACTCGCCCAGATCATCTGGGAGGACAATTTCTGGACGCATTTCAAAGTACTGGAGCCACCTACACCATTGAAGGTGACTCGGTCATTGTAATACCGCCGGAAAGCATAAAACCTGTGTCCATAACCACCGCAATTTATCCTGGATTCCCGACGGACTTGCAGGCTCAGTGGACGGTGCTTCTTGCATGTGCAAATGGAACCGCAACGGTTACCGATCAAGTCTATGGTGATCGTTTCAATCATATTCCAGAATTGGCTCGCATGGGCCTTGAAGCCTTCGTCCATGGAAACCAAGTCACCGTTCACGGTGGAAGGCAATTAACCGGTGCACGTGTTATGAGTACCGATCTGCGTGCAAGTGTATCGCTTGTACTTGCAGGATTGGTTGCCAAGGGAACTACGCATGTCGGCCGAATCTACCACCTGGATCGAGGTTATGAGGAGCTGGAATCGAAACTCAGCCAGTGCGGAATTGATATTCGGCGAGAGCAGTACGACGAATTTGCCGCACCGAATCAGGGCTGACGCTGTACGGGATATAAGCTATGCTGATGAATGGGCTGCGCTAGAAGATTATCGGATGGATGGCGCTGCTTGTAGGGGCCGGTGACGGCAAGGGCTGTCTCGTCTTCTTTGTGAAATTCATAAAGTCTCTGTGCCTCCTGAAGCTCTTCGGTTCGTTCCAGCGCACCGAGCGCAAGCATCCTGTTGTATAAGCCCCCTAGATCCTCAGGATCGATTGTAAGCACGCGATCAATCCATTGCAGAGCCGTATCGTAGCGTTCCATCAGATAATGCATCCTTGCAATTGCGAGCAAAAGCACGCGATCATTCGGGTAAACCTCGTATACTTTCAACCATTCTGTAATTGCATCGTCGTACAATCCATAACCTCTCAGCACTTCGGCACGGAAGTATGCGGTCTTGAGAAATCCCGGCTCCCTTTCTTCTGCTTCTTCAAGCTGCGTTTCCGCCGCTTCCAGACTACCTTCGGCAAGATGCACCCGTGCCAGATTGATAGGCCCTTCCGGGCTTTGCGGAGCAATCACCGAAACCTGATCAAATGCCTCCAGTGCGCCGCGCGTATCTCCTTCGAGAAAAAGTCCAATTCCGTAGTCATTCCAGCGCTCCCATAGGGCATATGTCGCATCTGGTTGATCTCCTTCCAACCGTCTGGAGGAAGCCATCAGGGTGATCGGGATCTCGGGGGCTTCGCCTGGTCCCAGTTCCCATCGTCGCAGATCTACTTCTTTACGTGCCAAGGAATCCGGTTGACCTGGAGCCACACGGCCACGAAATGTCCAGTTGTGAAAGTACCACTTGAACTTGCGGTGATACAACCGGGCAGACAACGTGTGGATGGCCGTGTGTGATGGCACCCGAAAACCATAATGTACCGTATGTGCAGTACCCGGTCCAATCATACGCGCATAGACGGTTGCAACCCAGTCCTGGGCATTACGCCGATTAATCGCTTGGCTGGCGCGATCCACCTGTACTGCACCCCAAAAATGTGCCGTTGAGTCCACTCGACCCTCTGCATCCAAGTCACCGGAGATCAATATCTCCGTCCCCGTCGCATCTCTGGCAGAAAATTCGAGCCACATTTCATTGGAATCGTTGGTTCCTCCGGGAAGTAGATGCCCTACGCGCCGGTTCCGAACGACTACAGTAACCTCCACTTCCGCCCCTGCTCTCAGAGGAGGCATGACATCATTGGGGCCATAAATCCGGCCATCGACGGTAACCGAAAAAATATCAACCGATGCGGAAGACCGTAACATTTCCTGGGCATCTTCTACCTGCTTGGGGTATCCTTCAAGTGCGGGGATTGCAGTATTCGCTGTCGCGAACGTGTGACTGCGGATAAACCCATCTATCCCCCCCTGATCCTCGGACGCTACCCGTGGCATATGACAATCAATGCAAGAGAGGGGCTCCTCGGGCAAATAGAATGACCGGACGGTATTCCCACTCGTGCCACTACTTTGCCAGGCATCGTATTCATTCTGCCCGCGCTTCCAGCGATAGTTATTCACCTCAGGAGGCAAGCCTACTTTATGGCAGGTACCACAAAACTCCATGTTCTGATGGAC
>JAPPBZ010000252.1 GCA_026702635.1 Bacteroidota bacterium | reverse complement strand
AAAGTTATTCTGCGAAGTCCATTTCGACCTCGGTGGTCGCTGTAGGCTTCACATGCACGACTGGCTCGAACTGGCGCAGATGCGGGTGGACCCGCAGGCGAGCCCGATCCGGGATGAATTCCTGCATATCAACGCGGTTGTCTGCGTGGCGTCCCCCATTAATAATATTCATCATTGGGACGGGGAGCACACAGGCGTTCGTTCCACCAATGTAGCGGTACAGAGGTAGACCAACCACGGAGGCGGCGGATTTGGCCGCTGCAAGGGAAGCTCCCAGGATGGCATTCGCACCTAGCCGCGCTTTATTTGGGGTCCCGTCCAACTCAATGAGCGCGCGATCAAATCCAACCTGATTGCACACATCATATCCTTTCAGGGCTTGGGAAATTTCTTCATTCACATGTGCAACAGCATTCGAGACTCCTTTCCCTAAATAACGGGAGAGATCTGCATCGCGGAGTTCAACTGCTTCATGTTCACCGGTGGAAGCGCCACTGGGAACAGCCGCCCGACCAAAACCACCATCTTCGGTGACAATATCAACTTCCAGAGTCGGGTTTCCTCGGCTATCAAGAATTTCTCGCCCTTGGATAAATTCTATTTTTGACATATTAGAGAATAATATAGACTACAATGAGTCCCTTGTAACCCCGATCCGTATTGGTAGGGGATGTGAGCACGAGAAGGGAGAATTGCCACAGGTTCGTCGTTGGGCAAAAAAATCCCCCTAAAAGAATTTTGCAATCCAGATGAAAGAATCTTCAAGCACCTATTTGATCGATCGTTCAATGACCACAACATATCGACGACGGATTGAAGCAGGCACAGAATGGGATCCCAACGAGAACGGGTCGTCCGGTTTTTTCATTACAGAACGATAGGCAGGCCACGGTGAAGTTGCATGATCAGCTAGCGGCGCTGTCGAACGGTCGTTGTCCCACTGATTGTCATCCCACGGCACGTATAACTTACCTGAGCACTTTCACCGTTACTCCAGTCGGCAACATAAAAAATATCTTCGGCGGTTGGGAACGCAGTTGCCATTCGATTTACTCCATCCTGGTCACCAATCCGGGCGTACTGGTCTGCAATGATCCAAAAAACGGCTGCCTGCTCGCGGTCCGCGACCCCACAACTGGCAACGGCCGTCGCATAGAGGTTTGGAATCGCGATCTGGGCAGGTTCAAAGTCCGGGTCTACATCCGAGGCTGATCGAAAATAATCCCTTGCCTGACGAAAATCCTCCATATCCTGATAGGCAAGCCCCAAATTGTAATAGTCCTGAGAACGGATTTCGATGTCCGGGATTGCCTGCATCTGTTGGAATGTTGCGATAGCTCGATCGTTATCCCCATCTTCAACATACATTCTGGTGAGCAGTCGCAGCGTTGCCGCAGTCGGTTCCAGAGTGAGAACTTTATCTGCCAGAGCAAGCATTTTCTCGCGATAGGCCTCTTGCTGATACAACTCAAAAAGTTGTGTGACCAGTTCTGCATTATCAGGCTCAGCTTCATATTGCTCTTCCAGGAAGGCAATCTGCTCATCGGGAGGGATGACGACAAAGTACTTGCGGATCAGGCCGTCAATGCTGTCTTCATCTCCCCGCCGGTCCTTAAGCTCACGCAGGAAATCCAGTGCTCCTCCGATGTCTCCTAACTGATACAGATCTGAGATGATGACATCAAGGTAATAGGGATCGATTCGCTTCGAATCCATCTCATATGCCCCCCGATATGACGCGATCATGTCGGAACGTCGGTCCGCAAGTTCATTGATATTGGTTTGGATAAAACGCCCCCTATTTCGGATCCAGATAAAGGGATCAAAATCAGCTTCAAGTTCGGAAAGGACAGGGATAACTCGATCGAAGTGAACCAGTGCCGAGTCCAACCAGGCACGTTTGGCCGCCTCATCCTCCTCCGCGTCGGCCAAAGCTTGGAAGGTTTCAATGGCACGCCTGAAGTTCACATCGCTGTTGCGGCTGAATCCAGGTGCATTGTAGAGTATCCATACGAGGTTGTTTACCGCATCCCGGTAATTTTCATTCTTGTAGTTCTCATAGTAGAGACTGTAGTGGATACGTGTCTCCTGGTCGCCCAAAGTGGGTTGTGCCCGAACGGTTGGCACCAGTAGGATGAAGGTTGCCAAGACGATTGAAAGAGGAGTAAGGGTGCGGCACATGGGATTTCAGGGTTGAGTAGGTGGACAATTTAAGCAAGAAAACACAATTAAGCCACTTTATCCCAGTCTCCGCTTGACGAACCAGCGTTCCCCAATGTTCAGAGTGGCCGAAACCCCAATAAATCGGTCTCGGATTAGATTATAATTGGTAGAGCCACGTGTTCCGATTTCAAAGGATATGTCAAGCCGACTACCCAGAAATAGGGTAGGCAGTCCAAATCCTCCCGTGATGGCAGACACTGTAATATCTCTTCCGGCAACGGGACTGACATACAGATTATCTCTGTAGAACCCTAGGCGATATGCGATTCGACGCAGATAGGTTGCCTGCATGGAAGCGCCCGCCGGGACAAGCTCAATTCCCCCAGAGTAACGTGTGCGGTCACGCAGATGGTTTGACTCATAAGCCGCGAAGGGGAGTACAGTGGATGCTGTTGACCAAGGC
>JAPPBZ010000303.1 GCA_026702635.1 Bacteroidota bacterium | reverse complement strand
GAGATCGGAAAGTGGAATCTCGCATTTCATTTTTCCTATAACCAGATCACAATCCCCATTTATATCCTTTGCGGCAAGAGTTCGTCCTCACAGCTCTGGCCTTCACTCTGAATACAAAACTAACTGAAATTCATGACCCAACTACGCCTTGCAAGCTTGTCTCACGATATGAAGACCCCTCTGAACGCGATTGCACTCTATAATGACCGATTGCGTACGATGAAACCGGATGACCCCGAACGTCATGCTTGTCACGCGGTCATCGCAGACCAAATTGATCGCCTCGTTCAAATTGCACGTAATGTGCTCGACATTCATGCAGTTTCTGAAAGGTACGGCGAAGTAGATATCGTAGCCTTACTCAGAGACACAGCATCCATATACCAGCAGCTGCATCCAGGTTATACATTTCGGTTGCACGCAAAAACAGAATTGCCTTCCATTTGGGGAGATGGGCCCGCTCTGGGACGCGTACTTACTAACCTTCTTGATAACGCGGTCAACTATAGCCAGCCCACTCAGATTGTGATTGCTGCAGAACTGCAATCCAGTGGACTGCAGCTTAGAGTGCGAGACCGTGGACATGGGATCCCGTCAGAATATCTGCCCCATATTTTCAAGCCTCATTTTCGAGGAAATTCCACGGTCCCCGGCAATGGTATGGGACTCTCGATTGCCCAGGAAATTGTTCATGCGCACGGGGGACGGATTGAAGTGGCCAGTACGGTAGGGGTCGGAACGGTCATCCGCATCATTCTTCCACAAAACATCTTTCTTGACCCAAAATGATCTATACAGCAGCCCCAGAGCCATTTTCCAAAGTACTGATTGCCGAAGACGATGATGCAACTGCCAGAGCAATCAAGCGGGTTTTTGAAAAAGAGGGAGCACAAGTCACTATCACAGCCAATGGCTATGATGCCGCAACCTTCATACAATCCGAAGACTCTCTTGATGTGGCCATTCTGGATGTAACCATGCCAGGCATGGACGGCATTACACTCGTGCGACGAGTACGGAAGTTTGGCTGTCACACCCCAGTCATTATGGTTTCAGGGAGTGACTCCGTGGGAGACCGCGTACGCGGCCTGGAAGCGGGTGCAGATGATTATATGGGGAAACCCTTTAATGCGCATGAGTTAATGACCCGGGCGAAAGCGATCTGTCGGCGTGTGCGCTACGGCGGAAATCAACCCAGGCGGGTTCAGGTGGGCGGTATCCTCTGCAATTTTGAAACCCGTACCGCACAAAAAGATGGTGAGCCCGTGCATTTGACGCCGATGGAATGGAAGGTTCTGCGTCACCTGGCGTTTCGGAAGGGGCGTGCGGTTTCGAGAGCCGAATTCAACGTTTGGGTCCTGAAGGTCCCACATGACCTGCAGACACGGACCATTGATCGTCATGCGTATGCGCTCCGATGCAAACTGGACGAAAATCCTCTTGAGCCCAGGCATATCCTCAAGGTACAGGGGGTCGGATATCGACTTGGAGATTTTAAGATTGTGGATTGAATGCGTCGTCGCATTCTGCCTACGCTCCGGTTTGTGGGTGTTTTCACGATCTGTGGTCTTTTCCTGATTGCGGTTGCGGTTCAATCCATACCCATCGGCAGGATGAGCCCGCCTCTTTTTGTAAATACATCGGCTTCATTGCCCTTTGGTTTTTACCGTATAACGAAAGTAGCAAGTCTCAAACGTGGCGATGTACTCCGTACATGTCTTCCCGATACGCTGAGTCAATTTGCTGTTCAGCGCGGATATCTGCGCCAGGGAACCTGTCCTGGCGGCTCAACTCGAGTTGGAAAACCAGTCATTGCTATGCAGGGAGATACCGTGCTGGTTTCCGACCAGTATATCCAGGTCAAGGGACATCGGGGTTTTGAAATTCCCGTCTATGAACACGACCGAAGAGGAAGACGATTGCCAAATGCCATAGGGACGCATGTGCTGCCCAATGGTACATGTTTTCTGCTCAGCACACACAGTGCGCTCAGTTATGACAGCAGATATTATGGCCCTGTTCCCTGCGGGTCTCCACCGTACTATGTTTTGACGGGTCATGGATTCAGAACGCCTTAGTGCTTTGATCCGTCAGTACCTTGGTGCTCAGGTCCTTGCACTTCTCCAAGACCCAAATATTGAAGAGGTCTACATCAACCCAGATCTGCTGGTACGCGCAATCACGTCTTCGGGGCAAAGAATTGCTACCTCTGTGACACTACTGCCCCAGAGTGCTGAAGCTTTTCTTCGCGCTATTTCCACAATCACTTTAAATCGTTTTGATCGTGATCACCCTTCTTTAGCAGTCGCGGTCTCGCAAACCGATCTTGGGAAATGCAGGATCCAGGGATTTATTCCCCCGCTGACCCCGGGTCCCGCCTTTAATATCCGGAAACCATGTCGGCAAATTCCCGCGCTGCGTGACTATGTGAAGAGTGCAATGCTAACACCAAATGAGTATTCAGTATTAATATCTGCCATCAAATCCCGCCAAAACATTTTAATTGCCGGTCCCACCGGCAGCGGAAAAACCACGCTCTGCAACGCGATCTTGAAGGCCATTGTGAATGCTTTCCCGGAGGAGCGACTGGTCGTCCTTGAGGATACATCTGAGCTCGCTGTTCAGGCAACTGACTCACTCCAACTCCAGACCACGCCCCAGATTGGGATGAC
>JAPPBZ010000173.1 GCA_026702635.1 Bacteroidota bacterium | reverse complement strand
CTCCAGAATACGGAAGTCGCTCCTCTATGCATGGGTGACACGGGGATCTGGGCTAACGGCATTATGTTTGAAAATACGCTCGTCGGCACGATCGGGCCTGAGCGCTATCAGGGCCTGTGGAACGGGGAGACCGATTTTAGAGACCCCGATGTGATGGAAGCCGTTCACATTTATGGTCGACTACTCAATTATCTGAATGACGACCATGCGGCACTCTCATGGGATCAGGCAGCTGATAAAATGGCAGACGGCGACTGTGCCTTCTATTCGATGGGAGACTGGGTCTATGGGGAATTAGTCCGTGATGGCCTGAGGGAAAACATTGACTTTGGCTGGGTTGCCCATCCTGGGACAGAAGGGGTTCATATACTAGTGACTGATGGATTCACCCTCGCCGAAAATGCACCTCACCCGGAAGAAACCCTCAATATGCTCCGAATCATGGGAGATCGTGTTGTTCAAGAGGATTTCAATCTCATCAAGGGATCTATTTGTGCACGCAACGACTGTGACCGTTCCCGCTTTGGCCCGTACTTGCAGTGGGCGATGGATGAATACGCCAAGAGCGTTTCTGTGCCAACGGTCATCCACGGTTCAGCTGCACCGGCAGATTTCCAGCAATCACTCAATGATGCGTTGACAGACTTTGTTGTTCGACGTGATGTGGTGGCGTTCACTGAAATGCTCGCACGCGAAGCAAAAACATCCGGGTTTGGCATGTAGCGCATGATCCATACTCGCTGGCTGTCCCGACATAAAGGAATTCTCATCCTGCTGCCTTCGCTTCTATTGACAGCCATCTTTATTTATGCGTTTATCGGGACAAGCTTCTTTTTCTCGCTCACAAACTGGCGTACTCTTGCTGTAGACCTGTCTCTGCGTGATCCGCTTTGGCAAACGTATGCAGACATGCTGGCGATGCCACGCTTCCAGGCGGATCTAAGGAATACACTTGTGTTCACGGTGCTTTTTATTGGTCTGGCAATCAGCATTGGCCTTGGGCTCGCAATCCTGCTGGACCGCCAAATTGCCGGCAAGGGGTTTTTCCGTAATACGTTTCTCTTCCCTTATGCTCTGTCCTTTATCGTAACCGGGGTTGTATGGCGATGGATTTTCAACCCTGAGACCGGGATCAACCTATTCTTCAACTTTCTCGGAATTAACCGGGCCCTGGAAGCTGCCGGAATGGATCCTTTAGCTCCTGGCTGGACAACTGATCCAGCGGTGGTTCTTTCGGTCAACCAACTCCTGTCACAAATTTGGCCGGGCGGTATGACTTTCCAGATTGAATGGGGAATTCCGGTAGCGCTCATCCCGGTAGCCATTGCTGCCACTTGGCAGTTATCTGGATTTGTCATGGCCATGTATCTCGGAGGACTTGGCAGCATCAGCCCACAAATCAGAGATGCAGCTCGCATTGATGGTGCGGGAGAGCTGAGGCTCTACCGATCTGTGATCATTCCCATGCTGAACCCTATCACGATCTCCACAGTGATTATTCTGCTGCATGTTTCACTGAAGATTTTTGACCTGGTCTTTGCCATGTCTGGGGTTGGGCCGGGCTTTGCTACCGACGTTCCGGCAATTTTCGTATTCGAGATGATGTTCAAAGCGGCCCGTTACAATCTTGGGGCTGCGGCTTCGATCGTGATGTTGGTTGCATCTTCTCTGATCATTGTCCCTTACCTCGTCCACACATTCAAAAACCGTGAATCATGAGTTTTAAACGTGGACTTCTATGGTTTGGGTTGGGGCTTGCCGTGATTCTATACCTGTTACCGATTTACGTGATGCTCGTCAACAGTTTCAGGGATGCATCCAGCGTCAGTCTGGCAACGATGTGGCAGCTTCCCAGTCAGATCTCCGTAGAGGGATTTGCAGAGGCATGGAATATGCTTTCCCCCAACCTGAAGAATAGTCTCTTCATGGTGATTCCCGCGGCCTTCTTATCGTCGATCATCGGGGCGCTGAATGGCTATATTTTCTCGAAGTGGCGCTTTCGTGGATCCGAGATACTTTTCGCCCTCCTACTTTTTGGCTTCTTTATCCCCTATCAGGCTATCCTGCTTCCCCTGGTGCGTTTTCTTCAATGGATTGACCTGTATGGCACGCTCCCTGGATTAGTCCTCACTCACGTCGTTTATGGGGTTTCTGTAACGACACTCATTTTCAGGAATTTTTATATCAATATTCCCGGCTCTATCGTGGAAGCAGCAACCGTTGATGGTGCGGGCATCATTGAAGTCTTCTGGCGCGTCATTCTCCCCCTGTCTTTACCCGCGTTTGCGGTTGCGTTAATCTTTCAGTTCACCAACATTTGGAACGACTTCCTTTTCGGAATCACAGTGGTCCCAAACCCTCAATCTCAACCGGTAACAATTGCACTGAACAATCTATCTGGATCTTTTTCCGTGGACTGGAATGTTGTTATGGCAGGTGCAATCGTAGCTGCTCTGCCTACTGCCCTTGTATATATCGGACTGGGTAGGCTCTTTGTGCGGGGGCTGGTTTCTGGAGCGGTGAAGGCGTGATATAGGTAAATATTTATTTCCCGCAACTTGGATTTGGACTTACGTCTGCCCACTCTGATTTCGACTCTCCCAGCACCGGATCGCAGGTTTTGAGCGTTCTGTTGGGTAGGCCTTGTGGGTAGTTGTGCACAACATAATCCACGGATTATG